>NZ_JBQQBW010000029.1:0-71913 GCF_052245415.1 Streptomyces sp. 8N706
ACGTGCGGTACGTGATCCGCGCGTCCACCTGGTCGGCTACGGCCCGTCGGCGAGCACCGTCGGAGCCAACCGCTTCGGCCGGTCCGCCGTCCGCGAGATCCGGGTCCTGCTCGGCGCCCCTCTGCCTGCCGCTCCCCCGACGGCTCAGGTGTCCAGCGGCCGCCTCGATGTCTCGGGCAGCACCAGATAGACGCAGAAGGAGACGAGACAGAGCAGCGCGACGTACCAGGGGAACCAGTCCGGGTGTCCCGCCTGCGTGAACCAGGTGCCCACGTAGGGAGCCGTGCCGCCGAAGAGCGCCACCGTGAGCGAGTACGGGAAACCGATGCCGGCGGCCCGTACCCGCGCCGGGAACACCTCGGCGTTCACCGCGGCCGCCACCGCGGTGTAACCGGTGAGGAGCACCATGCCCGCGCCCTGCACGAGCAGCAGGGAGACGAACGCGTCGGTGACCAGCCGCAGCAGCGGTACGGCGAGCACGGCGAAGCCCAGCGAGAAGCCGATGAGAAGCGGCTTGCGCCCGATACGGTCCGAGAGCGCGCCGGCCACCGGCTGGAGCAGCGCGAAGAACGCCAGGGAGACCGTGCCCACGACGAGCGCGTCGCCCTGGTCGAAGCCGGCGTTGACGGTGGCGTACGTCGGCAGATACGTCGTCCAGGTGTAGTAGGCGATGGTGCCGCCGGTGGTGATGCCGCAGATCAGAAGGGACTCCCGGGGGTGCCGCCGCAGGGCCTCGAAGAGCCCGGGACGGGCGGCGGCCCGCTGCTCGGCGCTGCGCGTCTCGTGCGCGCCCTGCCGGATCCAGAACCCGACCAGGCTGATCACCGCACCCAGGGCGAAGGGCACGCGCCAGCCCCAGTCACTCATCTGGGCATCCGTCAGCAGATGGGCGAGCAGCGCCGCGACACCGGACGCGATCAGCTGGCCGACCGTCGTGGAGACGTACTGGAAGCTGGAGAACAGCCCGCGGCGGCCGGGGCCGGCCGACTCCACGAGGAAGGTGGTGGAGGCGGCGAACTCGCCGCCCACCGAGAGACCTTGGACGAGCCGGGCGAGGACGAGCAGGATCGGTGCGAGGAGCCCGGCGGAAGCGTAGGTGGGGGTGAGCGCGACCAGCAGGCTGCCGCCGCCCATCAGAAGGATGGTGACGGTCAGCGCCGTCCGCCGGCCGTGCCGGTCGGCCACCGCGCCCATCAGCAGCCCGCCCACCGGACGCATGAAGAACCCGACGGCGAAGACCGCGAACGTGGACAGCAGCGGGACGAGTGAGTTGCCGGACCCGGTGGGGAAGATCCGGTCGGCGAAGTAGACGGCGAGGAAGGAGTACGCGTACCAGTCGTACCACTCGGCGGCATTGCCCACGGAGGCCGCCGCCAACTGGCGCAGCGCGGACCGCGGACGGCCCTCCGCTGGGGCCTCACGGCCCGGTGTCGCATGTCCTGTACTTGTCATGATCCTCGACCTCCCCCGGCGGAACGGCCGGCACACCCGCCGCGGCTTAGGATTCCGAGTGGGCAAAGGAGGTCCCGTGCGCGTCGCCCTGTTCGTCACCTGTGTGAACGACACGCTCTACCCGTCCACCGGGCAGGCCACCGTCGCCCTTCTGGAACGGCTGGGCGTCGACGTCGACTTCCCGGCCGGGCAGACCTGCTGCGGCCAGATGCACTACAACACGGGCTACCGGCACCAGGCCGAACCACTGGTGCGGCGCTTCGCGGAGACCTTCCGCTCCTACGACGCCGTGGTCGTCCCGTCCGGATCCTGCGCCGCCATGGTGCGCGACGTCCATCCGAGGATCGCCGAGCGGGCGGCGTCGGAGGGCCGCACGGACCTGGCCGGGCCGGTGGCCGAGATCGTGCCGAGGGTGTACGAGCTGTCGGAGTTCCTGCTCGACGTGCTGGAGGCGGAGGACGTCGGAGCGTACTTCCCGCACACCGTGACCTACCACCCGGCGTGCCACTCCCTGCGGCTGCTGAAGGTGGGCGACCGGCCCCTGCGGCTGCTGCGGGCCGTCCGCGGGCTGCGGCTGGCCGAGCTGCCGGGCGCCGAGGAGTGCTGTGGCTTCGGCGGTACGTTCGCGGTGAAGAACCCGGCGGTCTCCGCGGCGATGTGCGACGACAAGGTGCGCCATGTAGCGGAAACCGGCGCGGAGGTGCTGTGCGCGGCGGACAACTCCTGTCTGATGCACATCGGCGGCGCCCTGTCGCGGCGGCACAGCGGGGTGCGGGTGATGCACCTGGCCGAGATCCTGGCAAACACCGAGGAGAGCTCACGATGAGCGCCATTCCCCTGGGGATGCCGTCGTTCCCCGAGGCCGCCGCGGAGTCCACGCGTGACGAACGGCTGCGCGGCAATCTGCGCCGCGCCACCCGGTCGATCCGCGCGAAGCGGGCGGCGGCCATCGATGAACTCGAGGACTGGGCGCAGCTGCGCACGGCCGCTGCGGCGATCAAGAACCGCACGCTGCGCCATCTCGGCCACTATCTGGAGCAGTTGGAGACGGCGGTCACGGCGGCGGGCGGCCAGGTGCACTGGGCTGCCGACGCCGACGAGGCCAATCGCATCGTCACCGCTCTGGTGCGGGAGACCGGCGAGCGCGAGGTCGTCAAGGTCAAGTCGATGACCACCCAGGAGATCGGGCTCAACGACGCGCTCGACGCCGCGGGCATCAGGGCGTACGAGACCGATCTCGCCGAGCTGATCGTCCAGCTCGCGCACGACAGGCCGTCGCACATCCTCGTCCCGGCCATCCACCGGAACCGCTCCGAGATCCGCGACATCTTCCGCGAGCGGATGGCCGACTGGGGGCGGGCGGCGCCGGAGGGGCTGACCGACGACCCCGCCGATTTGGCGGAGGCGGCCCGGCTGCATCTGCGGGAGAAGTTCCTGCGCGCCAAGGTGGCGATCTCCGGGGCGAACTTCATGGTCGCGGAGAGCGGCACCCTGGTGGTGGTGGAATCGGAGGGGAACGGGCGGATGTGCCTCACTCTGCCCGAGACGCTGATCTCCGTGGTCGGAGTGGAGAAGACCGTGCCGACCTGGCAGGACCTGGAGGTCTTCCTCCAACTGCTCCCCCGGTCGTCGACGGCCGAGCGGATGAACCCGTACACCTCGACCTGGACCGGCACATCGGACGGCGACGGACCGCGGACCTTCCATCTGGTGCTGCTCGACAACGGCCGCAGCGACACCCTGGCCGACACCGTGGGGCGGCAGGCGCTGCGCTGCATCCGCTGCTCGGCGTGTCTCAATGTGTGCCCGGTGTACGAGCGGGCGGGCGGGCATGCGTACGGCTCGGCGTATCCGGGGCCGATCGGCGCCATTCTCACGCCCCAGATGCGGGGGACGGCGAGTGAGCTCGACGCCTCGCTGCCCTACGCGTCCTCGCTGTGCGGTGCGTGCTACGAGGTGTGCCCGGTCGCCATCGACATTCCGGAGGTGCTGGTGCATCTACGGGAACGGGTCGTCGAGGGCGGGCCCGCAACCGTACGGGGGCAGAAGGTGGTGCTGAGACCGGCGAAGGGGCATGCGGCGGAGCGGGCGGCGATGCGCGCCGCGCGCTGGGCCATGGAGCGCCCCGGGGCCATGCGGGCGGGGCAGCGGCTCGCCGGCCGCACCCGCGGGCTCCATCCGAAACGGCTGCCGGGCCCGGGAGGGGCCTGGTCGGACACCCGCGATCTGCCGCCCGTGCCGGCCGAGTCGTTCCGCGCGTGGTGGCAGCGGACGCGCGGGAAGGACGGGGCGACGTGAGCAGCAGGGATGTGGTGCTGGGCCGGATCCGGCGAGCGCTGGCCGATGTTCCGGACGGCGAGAGGCCGGAGGACGTCCCGGTGGAGCGGGACTATCGAAGGGTTCACGGTGAGCGGGACCGGGCCGGGTCGCCTGCCCCGGAGGGCTCCGCCGCGTTGCTGGCGGAAATCCTCGCCGACTACCGGGCTCTGGTGCACCGTTGCTCCGGTGACGAGCTGCCGGATCTGATCGCCCGGCTCCTGGCCGCGCGGCCGTCGCATACGGCCGTGGTGCCTCCCGGGCTTCCTCACGGCTGGCTCACCCGGGCCGCGGCGGACGGTGTCGAACTGGTGGCGGACGCCGCGGAGTCGACTGCCGCTGAACTCGACGCCGTGGACAGCGTGGTGACCGGTTGCGCGGCCGCGATCGCGGAGACGGGCACGATCGTCCTGGACGGCGGTCCCGACCAGGGGCGGCGTCGGATCACCCTGATTCCCGACCACCACATCTGTGTGGTCCGGGTGGCTGAGCAGCTGGTGGATTCGGTGCCCCAGGCGATGGAACGGCTCGACCCGGGACGCCCGTTGACATGGATCTCGGGTCCGTCCGCGACCAGCGACATCGAACTCGACCGGGTCGAGGGTGTGCACGGTCCCCGGACACTCGAGGTGATCCTTCTGATGGACTGATCCCCGGGGTGGTCGGCTTCGGGGCCGGCCGGGCCCCGAGCGGGTCCATGCCCCGGGCCGGAGCATGCCCGGTCAGGTGCATCCGGGTCAGGACACGGCCGTCACCGGGGCGAGTTCGGCGTCCCGGCGGACCAGGGCGGCGTAACGGCCGTCCAAAGCGATCAGTTCCTCATGGGTACCGCGCTCGGCTATGCGTCCGGCGTCGAGGACGACGATCTGGTCGGCGTCACGGACCGTGGAGAGCCGATGGGCGATGGTGATCGTCGTACGGCCCGCGGACAGCGCGTCGATGGCCTGCTGTACGGCATGCTCAGTGCGGGTGTCGAGAGCGCTGGTGGCCTCGTCGAGGATGAGGACCGGCGGGTCGCGCAGAATGGTGCGGGCAATGGCGAGGCGCTGCTTCTCGCCGCCGGAGAAGCGATAACCGCGCTCGCCGACGAGGGTGTCGTACCCATCGGGCAGACTTGCGATGTGATCGTGGATCTGCGCGGTCCTCGCCGCCGCTTCGATCTCCTCGTCCGTCGCGTCGGGCTTGGCGAAGCGCAGATTGTCGGCGACGGACGCATGGAAGAGATAGGTCTCCTGGGAGACGACGCCGACGGCCCGGGCGAGGGTGTCGAAATCGAGGTCGCGCACATCCACGCCGTCCAGACGGACATGCCCGCCCGTCACGTCGTACAGCCGGGGGACGAGGTAGCTGAGGGTGCTCTTGCCCGAGCCGGTGGGTCCGACCACGGCAAGGCTCCCGCCCGCCGGGACGGTGAGGTCGATACCGCGGAGCGTCTCGGCGCCCTCGGGGTCGTAGGCGAAGTCGACGGCCTCGAAGCGCACATCGCCCCGGACCGTGGACAGGCGTACGGGGTCGGGGGGCTCGGTGATGTCCACGGGCAGGTCGAGATACTCGAAGATGCGCTGGAAGAGGGCCACCGAGGTCTGCATCTGCACACCGGTGGACAGAAGGCTGACCGTGGGCCGGAACAGGCCCTGCTGCAGGGAGACGAAGGCGACCAGGGTGCCGATGGACACCGCCGGGCCGCCGAGCTGGAGTGCCATGCCCGCGGCCCAGTAGATGACGGCGGGCATGGCGGCCATGACGACCCCGATGACGGACATCCGCCAGCGACCGGCCATGTTGGAGCGGACCTCGAGGTCGACCAGGCGCTCGGACTCCTCGGCGAAGCTCTTCGTCAGGGAGTCCGCGCGGCCCATCGTGCGGCCGAGCAGAATGCCGCTGACGGAGAGCGACTCGGTGACCATGGCGGCCATCGAGGCCATCTGCTTCTGCCGCTGCGAGGTGATCCTTTTGCGCTCGCGCCCCACCCTTCGGCTGATCCAGACGAACAGCGGGAGCAGGAGCAGCGAGACGACCGTCAGCCGCCAGTCGAGGGCCAGCATCGCGACGACGGTCGCGACCACGCTGGTGAGGTTGGAGACCAGCGAGGTGGCGGTGGAGGTGACGGTGGCCTGCATACCTCCGATGTCGTTGGCGATGCGGGACTGGACCTCTCCGGTGCGTGTGCGCGTGAAGAAGGCCAGCGGCATCCGCTGCAATTGGGCGTAGACGGCGGTGCGCAGGTCGTGCATGACGCGCTGGCCGACGGTCGTCGAGATGAGCGTCTGCAGCACGCCGAAGACGCTGCTCACCACGGCCGTGGCGATCATGCCGAGCGCGAGCAGGCTCAGCAGGCCCGTACGGCCCTGGGGAATGGCGGTGTCGAGCACCTCGCGCAACATGAAGGGCGAGGCGACGGTGACCAGCGATGAGGCGGCGACCAGCAGCCCGACCAGGCCGAGGCGGCCGCGGTAGGGGCGGAAGAGCCGCAGGATGCGCCGCAGCTGGGCGGGCTGCTCCTCGTCAGCCGGCGTTTTCGGGGTCCAGGCCCATGGCCGAAGTGGGATCGCGTCGTCGTGGTGCATGAGCTCCTTCGGGGACATCGTCGGTGGCGTCCATCAGGGGGGTCGATCAGTGGCAGTTCCGGGCGGCCGGATGCGCAAGGCCGGATGCCGTGGAGGCGGCGAAGGGAGCATAGCTCATTGTTACCTATACTCACAATGATCGAAGTCCTGATACTCTCCGGTCATGCCCTCCTGCGACAGCCCCGCCCCCGACACCTCCGGCCCGCTCGCCGAGCAGCTGCTGAGGCTCACCAGGCGGCTCCACCGGGCGCAGAAGCGGCATCTGGAGCCGCTCGGGCTGACTCCGGCGCAGTCCCGGCTGCTGCGCGCGGTGACGCACTTTCCCGAGCCCCCGCGGATGGCCGACCTGGCCCAGCGGCTCGAGGTCGTACCGCGTGCGGTGACCACTCTGGTGGACGCGCTGGAGGCGAACGGCTCGGTGCGCCGGGTTCCGGATCCCGCGAACCGCCGTGTGGTGCGGATCGAGGTGACGGAGGCGGGCCGGTCGACGCTGCGGGCGCTGCGCACCGCCCGCCGGGCCGCCGCGGAGGACATCCTGGCTCCGCTGACCGCCGAACAGCGTGAGGTGCTCGGCGGCCTGTTGACCGACCTGATGAACGGCGCGGATCCGCGCTGCTGACGCGGCGACACGCTGCTGACACCCGGCCGCTCGGCACCCGGCCAGTGCGAGTCCGGCCGCGCCGCATGCGTCGGGTCCCCGGAAGGCCGGGCTCGCCCGAAGCCCGGCACGGCCCGGCTCGTGCGTGCCCCGGTGCGCCCGGCCGGTGCGAGGTCCGCGACGCCGCGTTCATCCGGAGCCTGGGGAGGGCCCGGCTCGTCCGGGGCCGGAGCACCCGACTCATCCGGGGCCCTAAACGCCCGGCTCATCCGGCCTCGGTCCGGCCGCCGGAGCCGTAAGGAACCCTTCCGACCGCCCCGGCACCGCCCCCGGACCGGCGCTCGCCGGCATCGGCGGCACCGGTGCCTTCACGCCCGGCTGACGGGTACGGGTATTCGTACGGGTACGGGTATCCGCACGGGTGGACCTGGGTCAGGCCGCGAGGTGCGCCCTGTCCCCCATCACGACGACGGGGTGCCGCGCCGGGTCGAGGGTCCGCAGCAGATACTCCATCGCCGGCTCGGGAAGGCTCACACACCCCGACGTGCCACTGCCGTGGTCCAGGTGCAGCCAGATGCTGCCGCCCTTGGACTGTCCCTGAGGCCGGGTCGGATCGTTGGGCGAGGTCCCCTTGAGGCGGTTGTAGTCGATGGCGATCACATGGTCGAAGTCATGCCAGTGGGTCTTCGGCCAGTAGTGCGGGGCGGCGAATCCCGCGGACCGGGTGTACGGCAGATCGGAGCCCTTCGGTTCGGGCAGCACCCCGCCCGCGTCGGAGAGGGTGAACACACCGACCGGGCTGCGCTTGTCGCCCTCGCGGTGGTCCGTGGCCCAGCCGCGCTTGCCGTTGTGCGCGGCCCAACTGCGCGTACGCTCCCACGTCTTGCCGTGCTTCGTCCAGAGGACCACGGTGGAGTCGGCCGAGTCCTCTCCCCGGCCGTAGACGGCGACGACCTGCCGGGAGCGCTCGGGGATCCGCGAGCGGAGCCGCTGCCCCACATCCGGAATGCGCTTGGCGTGCGACACGACCGGCGCTCCGCGGGTCGGCCGCGCCCGGGAGTCGTCCGGCTTCTTCGCGCTGCCGCCCCCCGTACCGCCGCAGCCCGAGAGGAAGGCGGCGCCGACGGCGGTCACGGCCACTGCCCGCAGGGTCCCCGAGAATCGCATAGGCCATATGTTCCCACTCTGCTGCGTCAGTCGGGGCATTCCGGCCACCGGCGGTTCGCAGGAAGTGGCCGGAACCCCTGCTCCGGCCGCCCTCGCCGCGGCGCCATGGCCCGGAAAACCGGTTGATTCCGGGGTGCCCGGCGCGCGAGCCTTCATCTCTCACCCCGCCACCGAAGCTGGGATGTCATGGAGATTCGCGACCTTCCGCATATCGACCCCGGGGTCCCCGATGTCAGTTCCGGTTTCCGGTTCATGCTCTGGCTCGGCAGGCGGCAGTTGGGCGGTCAGGTCGGGGCCCTCCTGTGGGGGACCGCGCACATGGCCGGTGTCGCGTTGCTGCCCGCCGCGGTGGGCCTCGCGGTGCAGGCCGTCGTCGACCGTTCCGGGGGCGGGCTGGCTCTCGCCTGTGGGGGGATCGCCGCGCTCGGGGCGCTCATCGCCCTCGGCGACACCATGCTGCACCGCAGCGCCATCACCAACTGGATCACCGCGGCGGCGCGGGTCCAGCAGCTGCTCGCCCGGAAGACCACGGAGATGGGAGCCACCCTGACCCGGCAGGTCGCCGCGGGTGAGATCACCGCCGTGTCGACGGGCGACGTGGAGAAGATCGGCTGGTTCGTCGAGGCCCTCTCCCGCTTCACCGCGGCGGCTCTCACCTCCGTGGGCGTCTGTGTGGCCCTGGCCGTGTACCGGCCGGAGCTGGGCGTCGTCGTGGCGACCGGGTTGCCCGTCCTGGCGCTGGCCGTGCTGCCCCTGCTCCCGCGCGCCACCCAACGCGCCGACGAACAGCGGGAGAAGGCCGGCCGCGCCACCGAGCTGGCCGCGGACACGGTCGCCGGACTGCGTGTGCTGCGCGGTATCGGTGGCGAGGAGCTGTTCCTCGCCCGGTACCGCCGCGCCTCCCAGGAGGTGCGCAGGGCCGCGGTCCGCAGCGCCCGGATGTGGGCGCTGATCAGCGCCGTGCAGGTGGTGCTGCCGGGTCTGCTGCTGATCGCCGTGGTAGGGCACGGCGCCGCGCTGGCGCTCGACGGGCGGATCTCCGTCGGTGAACTGGTCACCGTGTACGGGGCGGTGACCTTCCTGCTGTTCCCCCTCCGCCACTTCGAGGAGATCGCGATGGCGTACTCCTTCTCGCGGCCGTCGGCGAAGCGGGCCGCCCGGGTGCTGGCGCTCCGGCGCACGACATCGGGCGTCCGCGAGGTGGACGGGCCCCTGGAGGGGGACCTCTACGACCCGGCCAGCGGGCTGCTGGCGCCCGCCGGACGGCTCACGGTGGTCGTGTGCGGCGATCCGGACGCGGCCGGGCGACTGGCCGACCGGCTCGGCGGGCACGCCCCGCAGCGGCCGGAGGGCGGGACCGTACCCTCGGCGCTGCTGGGCGGCGCGGCACTCGACGCGATGCCGCTGGAGAGGGCCCGCACCGCGGTGCTGGTGCAGGACAAGGACCCGGTACTGCTGTCGGGCACCCTGGCCGAGCTGCTGGACGTCCCATCCTCGGGTGCGGTGCCGGTGGCGGAGGCACTGGCGGCCGCACAGTGCGGTGATGTCCTCGACGCCCTGGCGCGGGCGTCGGCGGATGACTCGGGTGATCCGATGCGGACCCGGATCACCGAGCGCGGGCGGTCACTGTCCGGCGGCCAGCGGCAGCGGCTGGCCCTGGCGCGCTCGTTGGTCGCCGACCCGGAGGTGCTGGTGCTGGACGAGCCGACGAGCGCCGTGGACTCGCACACCGAGGCCCGGATCGCGGACGGGCTGCGACACCTCCGGAAGGACCGTACGACGGTCGTGTTCAGCTCCAGTCCGCTGCTGCTGGACCGGGCCGAGCGCGTGGTGTTCCTCCACGAGGGTGAGGTCGCGGCGGTCGGCCGGCACCGGAAACTGCTGCACAGCCACCCCGGCTACCGCGCGGTCGTCACGCGGGAGACGGACGACGGGCCGCACGAGCGGCAGGGCGGGTCCACGACGGAGCCGGCACGGAGTGAGGAGACAGCATGATCGGCGTCGCGCCACCGGCGCACGACCCCGCGGCACCCGAGACGGTGACGACCCTGCCGGTCGGCTCGCCCGCGACCGTGGGGCGTTATGTGCGGGAGCTGCTGCGGCGGCACCGACGCGCCTTCGTCCTCCTCGTGACGGTCAACGCGGTCGCCGTCGTCGCGTCCATGGTCGGCCCGTATCTGCTGGGCGGGGTGGTGGAGGATCTGGCCGCCGGTGCACGCGAGCTCCATCCGGAACGCATCGCCGCGCTGTTCGCGCTCGCCCTGGCCGTACAGACCGTGTTCGTCCGGCTGGTGCGGCTGCGCGGCGCGATGCTCGGCGAGGAGATGCTGGCCGATCTGCGGGAGGACTTCCTCGTACGGTCCGTGGGGCTCCCGCCGGGTCTGCTGGAGCGGGCCGGGACCGGCGACCTGCTGTCGCGGATCACCACCGATATCGACCGGCTGGCGGACGCGATGCGCGAGGCCGTGCCGCAGCTGGCCATCGGTGTGGTCTGGGCCGGACTGCTGATCGGCGCCCTGGCGGTGACGGCGCCGCCGCTGATGCTCGCCGTGCTGGTGGCGCTGCCGGTGCTGCTGGTCGGCTGCCGCTGGTACTTCCGCCGGGCGCCGGGCGCCTACCGCTCGGAGGCCGCGGGGTATGCGGCGGTGGCTGCGGCGCTCGCCGAGACGGTGGACGCCAGGCGGACCATCGAGGCGCACCGGCTCGGCAGGCGCCGGGTCGCCATGTCGGAGCGGCGGATCCGCGAATGGACCGCGTGGGAGCGCTACACCCTCTGGCTGCGCTCGGTTCTCTTCCCGGTGGTCAACGTCTTCTATGTGCTGATCCTCGGCGCGGTGCTGATGATCGGCGGCTGGTTCGTCCTGCGGGGCTGGATGACGGTCGGCCAACTGACGACGGGGGCGTTGCTCGCGCAGATGCTGGTCGAGCCGGTGGGGCTGATTCTGCGCTGGTACGACGAGCTGCAGATCGCCCAAGTGTCTCTGGCCCGGCTCGTCGGGGTCCGGGAGATCGGAACCGACGGTGCGGACGACCAAGTCTCCCCCCAGGGGCGGGACGTCCGGGCGGAGGAGGTCCGGTTCGGCTACCGGCCGGGCGGCGATGTGCTGCACGGGGTGTCGCTGGACGTACGGCAGGGGACGCGGATGGCGCTGGTCGGGCCGTCCGGCGCGGGCAAGTCCACGCTCGGCCGGCTGCTGGCGGGGATCTACGCGCCACGGGCGGGCGAGGTCACGCTCGGCGGGGCCGAGCTGGCCCGGATGCCCGCAGAGCGGGTGCGTCGGCATGTGGCACTGGTCAACCAGGAGCACCACGTGTTCGTGGGCTCGCTGCGGGACAATCTGCTGCTGGCTCGGACCGGCGCGGAGGATGCCGAGCTGTGGGCCGCTCTGGGCGCGGTGGACGCGGACGGCTGGGCGGCGGCGCTCGAGGAGGGCCTGGACACCGAGGTCGGCTCGGGCGGGCTGGCGCTGACTCCGGCGCAGGCACAGCAGATCGCGCTGGCCCGGCTGGTCCTGGCCGACCCGCACACGCTGGTGCTGGACGAGGCGACGTCCCTGCTGGACCCGCGAGCGGCCCGGCACCTGGAGCGGTCGCTGGCCCGGGTGCTGGACGGCCGTACGGTCGTGGCCATCGCACACCGGCTGCACACCGCGCATGACGCGGATGTGATCGCTGTGGTGGAGGACGGGCGCATCAGCGAGCTCGGCAGCCATGACACGCTGGTCGCGGCGGACGGCGCGTACGCGGCGCTGTGGCGCTCCTGGCACGGCTAGCCAGGCAGGGCCGATCCGGAGCCGTGACCCCGCGGGCCAGGAGCGCCCCGAGGCCCGCGGGGGCCGGGGCGCCCGGAGGCACGGCTGCGCCCGCCCTGGAGCCGTGGCCTGCGCGGGGCAGGGACACTCGGACGGCATGGCCGGGCCTCGATCCGCCCGAAGCAATGGCCACCGCGAGCCAGGAGCGCACCGACGGCACCGTTACGCCGCCCGGAGCCGTGGCCTGCGCGGGCCAGCGGCGCCCGGCGGCAGGGCTACGCCCGCCCTGGAGAACGTGGCCTCCGCGGATCAGGGACACTCGGACGGCAGGGCGCGGCACCGGGCCGCGATCCGCCCGCGGCCGTGACGGGCGGAGCCGTCAGATGAAGCCCAGCGCTCCGAGGCCGCCGACTCCGCCCAGCAGCATGAAGACGGGCATGAGGACCTTCAGCTCGACCCAGCTGCCCGCGCGGAAGCGCATCGCCTTCGGCGGCCCCACCGGGTACCAGCGCTTGCGGCCCAGGGGGATCGGCCACAGGATCGGGCAGCCGGAGACGGTCAGGGCGTCGCCGATGTCGTGCACCAGGGCGCCGAGGACAATGGGGAGGCCGAGCCAGAGATACTCCTGGCCGGGCGCCGTGAACAGCCAGTCGGAGCCGTTGCCCGGCTTGTGCAGCACATCCGCGAGGATCCAGGCGCTGGTCGCGCCGAGCAGCCAGACGAGGATGTCGCTGGAGACCCGGGCGGCCCGCCACAGCAGGCCTTCGACGGCGAGCACCATATGCACGAAGAGGATGGCGAGGACGGCCCAGCGGCCGCCGGTCATGGCGAGCAGGGAGGCCCCCGCGCCGATCAGCACCGCCCAGATCCAGGTGTGGGTGAGGGTGCGGTGGCCGCCCGAGCGCCGTGGGTCGCCCTGCATCTTGCTGGCCTTGTATACGGCGTACGACAGCTTGTCGATCACCTCGCAGACACCGCGCGAGAGGGGGCCGAAGGCGCGGGATATCGTCGCCGACTTGTGGTCGAGGTCGGGGGCGAGCGCAGCCCCGGCGCAGAGGAAGGCGCCGACCACCAGCACGGGCCAGGGCATCGGACTGTCGGCCGCGGCGGCCGCCGCGCCCACCCCCAGCCATGCCGCGGCTCCCGACAGCGAATGCGCCGGTCCCATCATGGTCGTCCCCACCCCATTTTTCTTGTTCCGCTGTGTTCTTGTTCCGCGCTGACGCCTCGTCGGCGGCTCAGCGTATCGCCCCGTGATCTTCGTCCGGACGACCGGTTCCCGGAAGCGCCCGGAAGGCAGGCAGTATGGAGGGCGTGACCCTTATCGATCATCTGCCGAACGACGCCGATCCCGATGCCCTCTTCGAAGCGTTCTCGACGTGGGCCGAGGAGCGGGGTATCTCCCTCTACCCCGCCCAGGAGGAGGCACTGATCGAGGTGGTCTCCGGAGCGAACGTCATCCTGTCCACTCCGACGGGCTCCGGTAAGAGCCTGGTTGCGGCCGGGGCGCACTTCACCGCGCTGGCGAAGGACCAGGTGACCTTCTACACCGCGCCGATCAAGGCCCTGGTCTCGGAGAAGTTCTTCGATCTCTGCAAACTCTTCGGCACCGAGAACGTCGGCATGCTGACCGGCGATGCCTCGGTCAACGCCGACGCTCCGGTGATCTGCTGTACGGCGGAAGTGCTGGCATCCATCGCGCTGCGCGACGGCAGGGACGCCGATATCGGCCAGGTCGTCATGGACGAGTTCCACTTCTACGCCGAGCCGGACCGGGGCTGGGCCTGGCAGATCCCGCTGCTGGAGCTACCACAGGCGCAGTTCGTCCTGATGTCGGCAACGCTGGGCGATGTGTCCCGGTTCGAGGAGGACATCACCCGGCGTACCGGTCGGCCGACCGCGGTCGTACGGTCGGCGACCCGGCCGGTGCCCCTGTCGTACGAGTACCGCTCGACGACGCTGACCGAGACGCTGACCGAGCTCCTGGAGACCCAGCAGGCCCCCGTCTACATCGTGCACTTCACCCAGGCGGCGGCGGTGGAACGGGCCCAGGCGCTGATGAGTATCAATATGTGCACGCGCCAGGAGAAGGACGAGATCGCCGCTCTGATCGGCAACTTCCGGTTCACCACCAGGTTCGGCCGTAATCTCTCGCGTTATGTCCGGCACGGGATCGGTGTGCATCACGCCGGGATGCTGCCGAAGTACCGGAGGCTGGTGGAACGGCTGGCCCAGGCCGGGCTGCTGAAGGTCATCTGCGGTACGGACACGCTCGGGGTGGGCGTCAACGTGCCCATCCGCACGGTGCTGTTCACCGCGCTCACCAAATACGACGGCAACCGGGTGCGCACGCTGCGGGCGCGGGAGTTCCACCAGATCGCGGGGCGCGCGGGCCGGGCCGGTTTCGACACCGCGGGCTTCGTCGTCGCTCAGGCGCCCGAGCATGTGATCGAGAACGAGAAGGCCCTCGCCAAGGCCGGTGACGACCCGAAGAAGCGGCGCAAGGTGGTCCGCAAGAAGGCCCCGGAGGGCTTCGTCAACTGGGGCCAGAACACCTTCGAGAAGCTCATCGCCTCCGACCCCGAGCCGCTGACCTCACGGTTCCGCGTCACCCACGCCATGCTGCTGTCGGTGATCGCCCGGCCGGGCAATGCCTTCGAGGGCATGCGGCGGCTGCTGGAGGACAACCACGAGGACCGGCGCGCCCAGCTGCGGCACATCCGCCGGGCCATCGCGATCTACCGCTCCCTGCTGGACGGCGGCATCGTGGAGCGGCTGGAGGAGCCCGACCCGCAGGGGCGGATCGTACGGCTGACCGTGGATCTCCAGTCGGACTTCGCGCTCAACCAGCCGCTGTCGACCTTCGCGCTCGCGGCCTTCGAGCTGCTGGACCCGGACTCGCCGTCGTACGCCCTGGACATGGTGTCCGTCGTGGAGTCCACCCTCGACGACCCGCGGCAGATCCTGGCCGCACAGCAGAACAAGGCGCGCGGCGAGGCCGTTCAGCTGATGAAGGCGGACGGCGTCGAGTACGAGGAGCGGATGGAGCGGCTGCAGGAGGTGTCGTACCCCAAACCGCTGGAGGAGTTGCTGCTCCACGCCTACGGCGTCTACCGCAAGAGCCATCCGTGGGTCGGCGACCACCCGCTGTCACCGAAGTCGGTCATCCGCGACATGTACGAACGCGCCATGACCTTCACCGAGTTCACCGCCCACTACGAACTCGCCCGCACCGAGGGCATCGTGCTGCGCTATCTCGCGAGCGCCTACAAGGCCCTCGAGCACACCGTGCCGGACGATCTGAAGTCCGACGACTTCCAGGATCTGGTCGCCTGGCTCGGGGAGATGGTCCGGCAGGTCGACTCCAGCCTCCTCGACGAGTGGGAGCAGCTCTCCAACCCGGAGGAGGAGACCGCGGAGGAAGCACAGGAGCGCGCCGACCAGGTCAGACCGGTCACGGTGAACGCCCGTGCCTTCCGGGTGCTGGTGCGCAACGCGATGTTCCGCCGGGTGGAGCTGGCGGCGCTCGACAAGGTCGCGGAACTGGGCGAGATGGACGCCGAGTCCGGCTGGGACGAGGACGCCTGGGGCGAGGCGATGGACGGCTACTGGGACGAGTACGACGACCTGGGCACCGGCCCGGACGCGCGTGGCCCCAAGCTGCTGCAGATCGAGGAACAGCCGGAGCACGGGCTGTGGAAGGTCCGGCAGACCTTCGCCGACCCGAACGGCGACCACGACTGGGGCATCAGCGCCGAGGTGGACCTCGCGGCCTCGGACGAGGAAGGCCGCGCGGTGGTCCGTGTCACCTCCGTCGGGCAGCTCTGACCGCAGGGACATGATCGCGGGGCCGCCCCGACGGCGCTCCCGCTCCCGGGCCCGCGGTCCCGCGCATCGGGGGGGACGCGCGGCCGACGTGGCCGCCCCGGCGGTCCCGTCAACCCCGGCGGGTCGGCCGGGCCGGGCCCGGGGCCGTGACGTGGCGGCGGGGCGGACCCCGGACGGGGAACGGCCCGTGCACTCCCTGCACGCCTACTTCCTGCGGCCCGGGCGCCCTGAGCAGGCCAGCCCAACCCCGCCCGGCGGCCTGCTCAGCCGGCACCTGAGCGTTCGGGGCGCGTCCTGTTCTAGGGTGGCGCGCCTGTGGTACGACACGAGGAGCACTGATGACCAACACCGCCGAAGGGCTCATCGGCCTGCTCGATCTGGAGCAGATCGAGCTGAACATCTTCCGCGGGCGCAGTCCCGACGAGTCGCTGCAGCGGGTGTTCGGCGGGCAGGTCGCCGGGCAGGCGCTGGTGGCGGCGGGGCGGACCACGGACGGGGAACGGCCCGTGCACTCCCTGCACGCCTACTTCCTGCGGCCCGGGCGCCCCGGCGTGCCGATCGTCTACCAGGTCGAACGCGTCCGCGACGGCCGTTCCTTCACCACACGGCGGGTCGTGGCCGTGCAGCAGGGCCGCACGATCTTCAATCTGACGGCCTCCTTCCATCTGCCGGAGCCCGGTATCGAGCAGCAACTGCCCATGCCCCAGGTCCCCACGCCCGAAAAGCTGCCGACGCTCACCGACGAGCTCCGTGAGAATCTGGGCGCCCTCCCGGAAACCCTGGAAAGAATGGCCCTCCGCCAGCCGTTCGATATTCGCTACGTCGACCGGCTCCGCTGGTCCAAGGACGAGCTCGAAGGCGTCGAACCGCGCAGTGCCGTATGGATGCGCGCGATGGGGACGCTCGGTGACGACCCTCTGATCCACACCTGCGCGCTCACCTATGCCAGCGACATGATGCTCCTGGACGCGGTCCGCGTCCCCGTTGAACCGCTGTGGGGGTCGCGGGGCTTCGACATCGCCTCCCTGGACCACGCGATGTGGTTCCACCGCCCGTTCCGTGCGGACGAGTGGTTCCTGTACGAGCAGGAATCCCCCATCGCCACCGGCGCGCGGGGCCTGGCCCGCGGCCAGATCTTCGACCGCGAGGGGAAGCTCCTGGTCTCCGTGATGCAGGAGGGCCTCTTCCGCCCGCGCGAAGGCTCGGCCACGGAGGCGTAAGCCCGCCCGGCGGCCGGCCTTCGGAGAACCGTGCCGAGGACCGTATGAGGAGGTGTCAGGCCTTCCCGGGAGAGCCTGTTCCACCGGCCAGGTGGTCGGCGTACACACGTCGTCACCCGGCCCGGCGGCGCAGCCAGCCGCGGAGACCGCGCACCCGCTCGGCAGCGGGCGTCCCCGGCCGCGGCTTCCTCTCCCACTCCGGTGGCTCCGGTGCCGACCCCTCCGTCGGCTCCGGCTCCGGCCGCCTTTGCCATGCTGCTTGCTCTTCGCGCTCCACCTGCTCGTCCCGCTCCACATGCCCGTCGGGTCCCGGCTCCGGCGCTGCTTGCGAGGGTGCCGTCCGTCCCCGTACCGCCGCGGGTTCCGGCGACGCGGCCGCGGGGAGACGGCCGGTCGCGACCATGGGGAGACGGCCGGTTGCAACCGCCGGGCCGGGGCGGGGCGCCGGCCGGGCCTCCCTGGCCTCGTCGAGCGAGAGAGCCAGACTGATCCGGTTCCAGAGGATCTCGTCGGGGTCGTCGGCGGTGATCAGCCGCTCGACCACGTCCCAGGTCGCCGTGGCGTCGGGGCTTACGGGCACCAACGTGGGCCGCAGCCGGCGCAAGTAGGCACGTTCGTACGGATCGTCGACCACCTCGGCGAGCTCCTCGGCCGACAGCACCGCAGCGGACACCGCGGCCCGCTCCCATGGATCGTCCGTCTGCCGGGCCAGCTGCCCGATACGGCGACCGCGCCAGTTCCGCGCGCGCCAGTCCTCCCCCGCGTCCAGCATCGCCCGCAGGTTCTTGGGCGTGCTGCCCCGCAGCAGCCCCTGATCCCGCTCGGCGAACTTCCGGAGCTCCACGGCCGCATAGAGCCAGACCACGGCCCGATAGCGGTTGATGTAGAACTTCACCGGACTGAAGCAGCCGACTTTCGCAAGGCGGGTGAAGCGCTCGGGGCTGATGCCCATCAGCTCGGAGGCCTCTGCCGTCCCGACGGCCCGGACCCGCTCCCTCAGCCCGTCGGGAAAGTCCTCCGTCCGCCGCAGCCGCTCCACCTCCGCACAGGGCACACGCCGCCTCACCGTCCCGGCCACGGCGACGGTCCGCACCTCCTCGAGCTGCACCGCCAGGTCCAACTCCCGTGGTTTCAAGCCCAGTCGCTCCGCGGCCCTGCCGAACGCGAGCGTCTCTCCCGCGGCCGCCGCCCCACGCCGCTCCCGCACTGCCATGACGGTCCTCCCCCACTGCGATCCGTTCACTCTCGGTGACGACCGTAGCCGGGAAGCAGGCATCGTGCCGCGCCTGTGGATAACTCTCCGCAACGACCGGGTCAGAACCCGCCGATGGTCCCGCCCTCCTGTCGGGCGGCGACCGCGAGGTGCTCGCCGACCCGATTGACGAGCAGCGTCATCTCGTAGGCCACCTGGCCGATGTCGGCGTCCGCAGTGCTCAGCACACAGAGACAGCTCCCGTCGCCCGCGGACGTCACGAAGAGCACCCCGTCGTCGAATTCGATCATGGTCTGCCGCACCCGGCCCGCTCCGAAGTGATGCCCGGAGCCCTTGGCGAGACTGTTGAGCCCGGACGAGACCGCGGCGAGGTGCTCGGCGTCCTCCCGCGCGAGCCCTTCGCTCGCTCCCGTCACCAGGCCGTCGTTCGACAGCACCAGTGCGTGCCGTACATGCTCGACCCGCTTCGTCAGATCATCCAGCAGCCAGTCGAGCTCTTTGTCAATCGCCATTCAGCGCCTCCCCGTCGGCATTTTGTTCCCACAACTCCCGTGCCAGCCTGTCCCACCTCGGCCGTCCGGGGCAACCCGCGTGCCGGAGCGTCCTGCCGCGGCGGCACCTCCCGCAGCGGGCGTCCTTGCCGCGCGGGCCTGCCGCCGATGGCACAGGATGGATCCATGGCAAGGACGATGACGCACGACGAGTGGCACGCGTTCGTCACCCAGGGCACGCGGACCGCCAAGCTGGCGACCGTACGGCCCGGCGGCGGCCCGCACATCGCCCCTGTCTGGTTTCTGCTGGACGGGGACGACCTGCTGTTCACCACCGGCCGGAACACCGTCAAGGGCCGGAATCTGGCACACGACAATCGCGTGGCCATCTGTATGGACGACGACCGCCCGCCCTTCGCGTTCGCCACCCTCTTCGGCCGGGCGGAGCTGAGCGGGGACGTCCCCGAGGTACGGAAGTGGGCCACGCGTATCGCGGCCCGCTACATGGGCGCGGACCGCGCCGAGGAGTACGGCGCCCGCAACGGCGTGCCCGGTGAGCTCCTGGTGCGGGTGCGCATCGACCGGGCCGTGGCCACGTCCGGCGTGGCGGATTGAGGGCGCCCCTGCGACCGCGGCCGGCCGAGTCGAGGCCGGGACGGGGGTGGACCCGCCCTGCGTACGCGACCGGTCCGACGAGTGCCTCCTTGCCCGAGTCGCCGTCCCACGCATCGCACAGCTCCACAGGGAAGCCTGTGCGAAGGCGAAGGCGAGGACGAGGGGGGCGAGGGGGAGGGCGGGGCCAGCTGACACCTCATGGGGCCGTACGTGGCCCCGTCCGCGCAGCAGTTGGCCACCGCCCGCCCCGTCAGCCCGCGGCCGGCGGATGGCGTACGGCGCAGCGGCTGGGCGTGACCGGAGGACTGCCCACGCGCTCGAGGAGCCGGGCCATCTCGTGGGCGAGCAGGCCCATATCGGTGTCGACCGTGCCGAGGACGACGAGACCGGTCCCGTCCCCGGCCACCGCGACGAACAGGAGACCGCCGGCCATCTCCACCACCGTCCGGTGGATGTCACCGGCAGGGCTCCGCGGTCCGCTGCACGTGGCCAGGGCATGGAAGCCGGAGGCCACGGCGGACAGGTGTCGGGTGTCCTCCCGGGAGAGCCCCTCCGAGGCCCCCACCGCCAGGCCCTCGCGGGAGAGCACGAGGGCGTGCCGGACCTCCCGGATCCGGATGACCAGGTCATCCAGCATCCCGTCGAGGTCACCGGAGCCGTACCGGGCACTCGTTTCGCGGGGCTCGGTCATCTCGGTCTCCTTCACATCCTTCGGATTCGTCGGATCCTTCGGACAACTGCTCGGCGGGAGGCCGGTGCCGGCGGTGGCCGCAATGACGAGCCGGTGGCGAGGGGACCGGCCGTTCACGACGTGATCGCCCAGGGGCGGTGCGGTCCGGGTGTCCCATGGCCCTGGGAAGCTAAGCCCGCCAGGTGAGCGCCCGGGGCACATTTCGGAAGCACACGCAATGTGACAGCGAAGCACCTCTGAACGATCGCCTCATGTTCGAACGTGCACACCGCGCGGCTGTTTCATCGGACATCGCGACCCCCGGGGGCCCAAGCGCTCACAAGAAACTCACAAGAAAAAGGGACCATGAAGGCATGGACGACGACCACGCTCACGTACGGGACTTCTTCGCGCCCCGGGCCGAGGGGTGGGACGCCCGCTTCCCGGACGACGGCCCGGCCTACGCCGCCGCGGTCGGGGAACTGGGGCTGCGCGCCGGTGACGCCGTGCTCGACGCCGGCTGCGGGACCGGCCGGGCGCTGCCCGCGCTGCGCGCCGCCGTCGGACCGTCCGGTACGGTCCTGGGCGCCGATCTCACTCCGGAGATGCTGTACGCCGCCGTCCGCGCCGGGCGGGACCGCAGCGCGCACCTGACCGTCGCCGACATCGCCCGGCTGCCGCTGCGGGACGGCGCGCTCGATGCCGTGTTCGCCGCCGGGCTGGTGTCGCATCTGCCCGAGCCGGGCGCCGGGCTGCGTGAACTGGCACGTGTCGTACGCCCCGGCGGCCGGCTCGCCCTCTTCCACCCCATCGGCCGGGCCGCCCTCGCCGCCCGCCAGGGCCGGGAGCCGACCCCGGCCGATCTGCGCGCCGAGCCCGACCTCCGCCCCCTGCTGGCGGAGGCGGGCTGGCAGCTGGTGTCCTACACGGACGAGGCCGCGCGCTTTCTCGCTCTCGCCGAGCGGCGGCCTGCTCCCTGACCTGTCCCGCCCGCACCCTGTCCCCTTTGTTCAGCGATGCTCCAACTGTTCGGATCCAGGGCACACTTGAAAGATCCAGAGACACGCCTGACCGGGGAGAGGTGGTCCGCATGCTGCGCAGACTTCGCAAGCTGATCGCATCGGCCAGGAACGGAGGGCGGCCCTCACAGGCCCCGCCCAGGAAGCACAATCTGTTCGAGGCCGCCGCCGTATATGTCGCTGCGGGCATAGAGGACGACCAGCAGGGGCTCGCGGAGGCGGCCGACTGGGTGTCCCCCGAGGCACTGTCGTTCGGGGTGAACGAACTCGCCTGCCGGGCGGTCCTCGTGCTCGCGCGTGAGCGCGGCGAACCGCCGCAGACCGTCGCCCGGGCGCTTCTCGGACTCCCGGCCTCCTGACCGCCCCGTACGGTGCCCGCCCGGGACCGTACAGGAGGGGCCGCGTCGGGTGCTCCGGGGTCCGGAAGGGGTGTGGGCGCACCGGCGTGCCGGGACGCCTGTTCCGGAGCGGGCCTCCGCACCGGTCCCCTCGGCACGCCCGTCACGGCGGCGTGGACGGGGTGTTCGTCAGGGCAGGAGGAAGGGCAGGAGGCGGGTGCCGACGGGGCGGGACTCTCGACGCAGTGGCGGCCCACTGGCTAGGGTGCGCGCACCACAGACCGAGGAATCGCCGACCGATGGGGAGGGTGGCCGTGTCCGTGACGGAGGGGGCCCAGGACACCGACGACTCGCTGTTCGTGCTGACCGCGGTGCTGCTCACGCCCGCGCAGTTCCCGAGCGTCCTCGGCGACGACTA
Organism: Streptomyces sp. 8N706; assembly: GCF_052245415.1. Classification (NCBI taxonomy): domain Bacteria; kingdom Bacillati; phylum Actinomycetota; class Actinomycetes; order Kitasatosporales; family Streptomycetaceae; genus Streptomyces; species Streptomyces sp. 8N706. Next base: position 21,665 of record NZ_JBQQBW010000029.1, read on the forward strand.
CCCGGAGGCGTGCTCCGTACTCGGTCTCGAACCGTTCGACGACGGATACGGCCTGGTGCTCGGGCAGGACGGTGACGGCGCGCGGTGGACCGTGGTCGTCGACGACGTGTCGCTCGTGGCGTGCGCCGTCGCGGCCTGGGACTGCGGCATGGAGTACGACCTGTCGCCCGACGAGCGGACGGTGGTGGCCGCGCTGCCGGGCTGGCCGCTCGCCGTGGCTGTCGCCGCGCCTGGCGTCCCGGCCCCGCACGACCCCTCCCCCGACCCGCAGCTGGGTGACGCCGACCGCCCTCCCCTCAGCCCGCCCGACTCCGAGCAGTGGGGACCCGCGCAGCGACGGCTCGGTGCGGACGAGATCGCCCTCCAGTGGGCCATCTGGCGGGAGCAGGTCGCGGAGGCGGTCGAGTTCGTACAGCCCGGCGAGAAGCCGGACGGTGCTGTCGAGAAGCCGAGCAGCGGGGTGCGCAGGGTCCTCGAGGAGGCACACGCGTATGTGGCCACGCCCCCGCCGCCCGGACGCATCCGTTCGGCCTTCGCCTCGGACGGCGCCCGTACGCTGCGCGTCGAGGGGCCGGGCTGGAGCATGGTGGCCCGTACCGACGACATCGCGTTCGTCCTGCTCGACGACGAGCCGGGCGAGGTGCTGCCGGTCGGGCGCGGACCCGAGCTGCCGGGCCTGCTGAAGGCTCTGGACGACCTGGCCGTACGGCCGGCCTGAGCCGACGGGCGGACAGCCGGTCAGACCCGCTCCAGCGGGCGGTGCGGCTCAGCCGGCAGCTCGACCCGTACCGGGTCCCCTGGCCGCACCTCTCCGCCCGCCACCACGATCGCCATGATCCCCGCCTTACGGACCACGTTCCCGTCCGGGTCCCGGCCGACGACCTCCTTGAGGAGCCCCGTCTGGAACATGTCGATCTGCGGGCAGGGATTGCGCAGCCCGGTCACTTCGACCACCGCCTCGGCGCCGAGGCGCAGCAGCGTCCAGACCGGGAGGCACCGCAGGTCGATACCGGCCGTGGTGACGTTCTCCCCCAATTGGCCGGGGCCGACCTCGAAGCCCGCCGCGCTCACCTCGGCGAACAGCTCCTGATGGATCAGGTGCACCTGCCGCAGGTTCGGCTGGGCCGGGTCCCGCGCCACCCGCGAACGGTGCTGAACCGTCACGCCCAGATGCGCGTCCCCCTCGACGCCCAGCCCGGCCAGCAGCCGTATGCTCTCCCGCCCCGGCTTGCTGAACTCGTGCCCCCCGCTCCGGCTGACCGCCGTGACCCTGCCGCTCACGACCTCGGCCCCCCTCTCCCCCCGCCACTCTTGGACACGCTTTCCCCTACCCCCTTGACACTCTCCGACCGTCCCTGGCTGACCCCCGACCGTCCCTGGCCGTCGTCCTCCGTGCAAACGCGATCAACCCATCGCACTCAGCCGCGATCGTGCGTGCCGATGCCCGTCTTCCCTCCGCACCGGCACGCCAGAGTCAGCGGCCCAGCTCCTTGCGGTTCACCCGGCGCAGCCGACGCCGCTGCGAGGAGTCCAACAGCAGATACGCGCCCACCGGCACACCGACGATGACCAGCAGGGCCGCCCAGAACGGCAGCAGCCACAGAAGGACTATCCCGACCGCCACTCCCCCGATGGCAACTTTGGCATTCATCGACATCTCCGACGCCTCCTTCGCGGCGACCGCCGCAGTCACCCTGTGAAACGGACACGCGCACGCGACAGTTCCTCCGGCCCCGTGGCCGCCCCTACCAGTCTCACTCCGGACACCGCGGAGCGCCGACCGCGTCGCCCCCCGCGGTCCGGGCAATGGGGTAACCTCGGCGGCTCCGGCTCTACTAGTCAAATTTGAGGAATTCGGAGCGCCGGCGGCGCTCCGCGACCGGATCGCGGCCCCCGAGGAGCCGCGCCACCGGGACTCCGGCCACCAGCCCGTACGGCAGCCCGCCGCGCTCGCCGCGACGCTGCGCGACGACCAGTTGCGCGGACTGGACTGGCTGCACCGGATGACCTCGCTCGGCCTCGGTGCGTGCCTCGCCGACGGCATGGGCCTGGGCATGACCGGGGACCGGGACCGGCGTCGGGCGAGGGGCGTCAGCCGCTGGGTCGGGCCGCAGCCCGGCCCTGCTCGTACGGCGGCCGGTCAGTCCCGCACGCCCAGCAGGTGGTCCATGGCCAGCTGGTCCAGCTGTTCGAAGGCCATGCCGCGGGCCGCCGCCGTCTCGGCGTCGAAGTCCTCGAAGGCCGTACGGTCCGCCAGCAGCCCGGCGAGGGACTCGCCCTCGCCCAGCGTCGGTCGCGCCAGCTCGTCGAGCCGGGCGGCCCGCAGCGCCTCCCGGACGGCCGGGTCGGCGCGGAAGGCGGCCGAACGCTCCTTGAGGATCAGATAGTTGCGCATGCACCCGGCTGCCGAGGCCCACACGCCGTCGAGGTCCTCGGTGCGCGGCGGCTTGAAGTCGAAGTGCCGGGGCCCGGCGTAGCCGGCCGACTCCAGCAGGTCGACCAGCCAGAAGGCCGAACGCAGATCACCGGCGCCGAAGCGCAGGTCCTGGTCGTACTTGACGCCGGACTGGCCGTTGAGGTCGATATGGAAGAGCTTGTCCGCCCACAGCGCCTGGGCGATGCCGTGGGGCACGTTCAGCCCGGCCATCTGTTCGTGGCCCACCTCGGGGTTGACCCCGTACAGCGCCGGGCGTTCCAGCCGTTCGATGAAGGCCAGCGCATGGCCGACGGTGGGCAGGAGGATGTCACCGCGTGGTTCGTTGGGCTTGGGCTCGATGGCGAAGCGCAGCTCGTAGCCCTGGGTGGTGACGTACTCCCCGAGGAGGTCGAAGGCCTCCTTCATACGGTCCAGAGCCGACCGTACGTCCTTGGCGGCGCCCGACTCGGCGCCCTCGCGACCGCCCCACGCGACGTAGGTCCTCGCACCCAGTTCGACGGCGAGATCGATATTGCGGATGGTCTTGCGCAGGGCGTACCGGCGGACGTCCCGGTCGTTGGCGGTGAACGCGCCGTCCTTGAAGACGGGGTGGGTGAAGAGGTTGGTCGTGGCCATGGGGACGACCAGACCGGTCGCGTCGAGGGCCTGCCGGAAGCGCTTGACGCGGGACTCCCGCTCGGTCTCCGGCGCCCCGGAGGGGATGAGGTCGTCGTCGTGGAACGCCACGCCGTACGCGCCCAGTTCGGCGAGGCGCCGGACGGACTCCACGGGGTCCAGCGCGCGCCGGGTCGCGTCCCCGAAGGGGTCCCGGCCCTGCCAGCCGACCGTCCAGAGGCCGAAGCTGAACCTGTCCTCGGGGGTGGGCCGGTAGCGCATCGTGTACTCCCTGGCTATTTCGTCATCGTCGTTGACAAATTAGTATGCGCGGACAGGGCCGTGCGGGAAACCCCGCCGGGGCCCGTCGCCGGCGGCCGGGCACCGGCCGAGGAAGGAACACGCCATGGCTGCACCGGACGGACCGCTGGTCGTGGGGGTGGACAGCTCCACCCAGTCCACGAAGGCCTTGGTCGTCGATGCCGCGACCGGGCGTGTCGTCGCCCGCGGGCAGGCGCCGCACCGGGTGAGCGAGGGACCGGGCCGTGAGAGCGATCCCGAGCAGTGGTGGGGCGCGCTCCGTGGCGCGCTGGAGCAGTGCGGGTCCGCCGCGCGGAACGGCGCGGCCATCTCGGTCGGCGGACAGCAGCACGGGCTGGTCACGCTCGACGCGGCCGGGCGCCCCGTACGGCCCGCGCTGCTGTGGAACGACGTGCGTTCGGCGCCGCAGCGGGACCGCCTCGTGGCGGAGCTGGGCGGTCCGCAGGCGTGGGCGGAGCGGATCGGCAGCGTCCCCGCGCCCGCTTTCACCGTCACCAAGTGGTCCTGGCTGCGCGAGCACGAGCCGGAGGCGGCGCGCACCGTGGCGGCCGTGCGGCTGCCGCACGACTACCTCACGGAACGGCTGACCGGACGCGGGACCACCGACCGCGGTGATGTGTCCGGTACGGGCTGGTGGTCGACGGCCCGCGAAGCGTACGACGAGGCGCTGCTCGACCTTGTCGGCCTCTCCCCCGCGCTCCTTCCCGAGGTGCTGGAGCCGGGTGCCGCGGCCGGGACCGTACGGGAGGGGGCCGGACTGCCGCTGGCCCCTGGCGCGTTGGTCGCGGCGGGAACCGGCGACAACATGGCGGCTGCCCTCGGGCTCGGGCTGCGGCCGGGGCAGCCGGTGCTCAGCCTGGGCACGTCCGGGACGGTGTACGCGGTCTCGGGCCGCCGCCCCGCCGACCCGACCGGCACCGTTGCGGGCTTCGCCGACGCCCGGGGCGACTGGCTTCCGTTGGCCTGCACCCTGAACTGCACGCTGGCGGTGGACCGTATCGCCTCGCTCCTGGGCCGGGACCGTGAGGCGGTCGAAGCGGGCGGGTCGGCCGTCCTGCTGCCGTTCCTCGACGGGGAGCGGACCCCTGACCTGCCGTACGCGTCGGGGCTGCTGCACGGGCTGCGGCACGGCACAACGGCAGGGCAGGTACTCCAGGCCGCTTACGACGGGGCGGTGTTCGCGCTGCTCTCCGCCCTGGAGTCGGTCCTCGACGGTGAGGAGGCGGTGGGCGGCGGTGCGGAGGGCACGCCGATTCTGCTCATCGGCGGGGGCGCACGGGGGGTGGCGTGGCGGGAAACGGTCCGCCGGCTGTCCGGCCGGGCCGTCCAGGTGCCGGATGCTTCGGAGCCGGTCGCCCTGGGGGCCGCCGCGCAGGCCGCGGGTCTGCTGTCGGGCGAGGATCCGGCGGCGGTCGCGCGCCGGTGGGGAACGGACGGGGGTGCCTTCCACGAACCGGTCTCCCGGGACGAGGAAGCGGTGGGACGGCTGGCGGCGACGCTCAGCGCTGCGGGCGGGCTGTTGCACGGGGCCGGCTGACCGGCCGGGACCGCCCCCGACTCTTCTCACCCTTGCGGGTCGTACATCTACGAGAGGAACGTTTCCGTGCCCCTACCGCCGCCCCGTACGCAGCACGGCATGCGGCAGCGCAATCTCTCCCTCGTGCTGCACGCCGTCGCCGCGCAGGGGCCGCTGTCGCGGGCCGATGTGGCCGCCAGGATCGGGCTCACCCGCGCCGCCGTGTCGACACTGGTGGACGAACTGACGGGCGCCGGGCTGCTGGTGGAGCTCGGTCGCTCCCGGCCCGGTACGGTCGGGCGGCCCGGCAGTGCGCTGGCGCTCAGTGACCGCGGCCCCGCGGGGCTCGGGGCGGAGATCGGTGTCGACCACCTCGCCGTATGCGCTGTCGATCTGCGCGGGGAGGTACGGGCGCGGGTTGAGGTGGAGGCCAGGAACCGCAACAGTGATCCCGGGCCCGTGCTGGAGCAGCTCGCGGAGTTGGTACGGCGGATCGGCCGCGAGGCACGGGAGGAGGGTCTGCGGCCCGCGGGGCTCGCCGTCGCCGTGCCGGGGCTGGTCGCGCGTGGCTCCACGAGCGTCGTGCGGGCGCCGAATCTGGGGTGGGAGGGCGTGGACGTGGGTGCGGCGCTGCCGCGGGCCGTTCCGGTCGCCGTCGACAACGAGGCCAACCTCGGCGCGCTGGCCGAGCTCTGGCTGAGCGACCGCCCCGGCGACTTCGTCCATGTGTCCGCCGAGATCGGCATCGGCGGTGCGGTCGTGGTGGACGGTGCCCTCCTGCGCGGGGCCCGGGGCTTCGCGGGTGAGCTCGGCCATGTTCCCGTACGCCCCGAGGGCCACCCGTGCCCGTGCGGCGGCCGGGGCTGCCTCGAACAGTACGCGGGCGAGGAGGCGGTGCTCCGCGCCGCCGGGATGACCACGGGTGAGGGCATAGCGGAGCTGCGGGCGCGCGCCGCGGGGGGCGACGCGACGGTACGGCGCGCGCTGCGCGGTGCGGGCTCGGCTCTGGGCATCGCGCTGTCCGGGGTGGTGAACCTGCTCGACCCCCAGGCCGTGGTGCTCGGTGGGGAGCTCGCCGAGCTGGCGCCGTGGCTGCTCCTCGCCATGGAGCGGGAGCTGAGCCGTCGGGTTCCGCACCCGTACGGCGAGATCGTGGTGTCGCGGCTGGGCCGGGACGGACCGTTGCTGGGCGCGGCGCACTCGGTCGTGCAGAGAGTGCTCGACGATCCGATGGGACACGCCCGGGGGTGACCGCCCTGACCGGCTCCTCCGGCCGGGATGACCGGGGCGGAGGGACCGGGGCGGGGGCCGTCCTCACCGCCGGTACGCGGTCCCCCGGCTCGCGTCCCCCGACGCGCACCCGGCCCCACGTGGCTCAGGGAGCGGCTCAGCGCGGCTCAGCGCGGGAAGACCTCGAAGGCGACAGCGGGACGGCCGCCGAAACGTGCCGCGGCGGCCTCCGTGTTGCGGGTCAGGAAGGTACGGGCGTAGGTCTCCGGATCCTCGTCGGTGAGTGCCTCGATGTACGTGCGGTGGGCGAGCAGCGACTGCACACCGCGGTCGATGCCCGCCGTGACATCGACCGCATGGGTGGGCTGTGGTGAGGCGGTGACCGCCACCCACCGCACCCCGTCCCAGGGCTCGAGCCCCCGCTCCTCGATCAGCTCGGGGAAGATCCACCGGTTGCCGGCGTCGGCGGCGGCGTCCAGCGTCGCCCGGCCCACGGCACGGTGGTCCGGGGTGTTCCAGTAGGTGCCGCCCCAGGTGTCGTGGTGATTGAGCGTCAGCAGCAGCTGCGGTCGGTGCCGGCGGATGGCGGCCGCCAGATCGCGGCGCAGCCTCGTCCCGTATTCGATGACGCCGTCCCGGTGGTCGAGGAACTCCACCGAGCCGACGCCCACGAGGGCCGCGCTCTCCCGCTGCTCCCGCTCGCGCAGCGGAGCGCACCGCGCGGGATCCAGCCCGTCGATTCCCGCTTCGCCGCGGGTGGCCAGCAGATACGAGACGTCGGCACCGCGGTCGACCCACGTGGCCACGGCCGCCGCCGCGCCGTACTCCAGGTCGTCGGGGTGGGCGACGATCGCCAGACAGCGGTCCCAGTCGGTGGGCAACGGCTGGAGCTGCTCGGTCATCAGTGGCCTCCTGGCTGTACTGGTCTGTCCGGCTCGGCTGGTGCGGCGTGCGGTGTGGCGCTGCGTGCGGTGTGGCGCTGCGTGCGCCGTGGCTCGGAAGCCGCGGAGCATGGTGGGGCTCGTCTGTTGTCGAACCCCGTGTCGCAGGCCACGATGTATCCAGCAGCTCATCCATCCAAGCCGACTGTCCAGTCCGGGAAGACGAATTGGTCAATCCGTGGGTCGCCCTGGAACCGGGCGCCGACCCTGCAGAGCGGGTCGGCGCCATCCGCCGTGCCCACGACGCCTTCACCTCGGCGGGCTCCGTCGACCGGCCCGTACGTGCCGTGGTGGCCGACTCATGGCGCCGCTCGGCCCGGGCGCAGGTGAGTCCGGACACCACCGCCTCGGTCGAACTCACCGACGCCGATCTGGGCAGTTATCGCGCCGAGCACCCGCTGTCCCGGGTCATGCCGCTGTTCCGGGAGCTGATGGGGACGTTCGCCATGGACGGCGAGCACCTGCTGGCCGTGTGCGACACGCAGAGCAGGCTGCTGTGGGTGGAGGGCCACGCGTCGGCCCGGCGGCGGGCGGGGCACATGAACTTCGTGCCGGGGGCCCGCTGGGCCGAGTCGGCGATGGGCACCAACGCGCCGGGCACGGCGGTGGCGGTCGACCGGGCGGTGCAGGTCTTCGCCGCCGAGCACTTCAGCCGTACGGTCCAGACCTGGACCTGCGCGGCGGCGCCCGTGCACGATCCGCGGACCGGACGGCTGCTCGGCGCAGTGGACATCACGGGCGGCGACCGGCTGGCGCACCCGCACAGCCTCGCCTTCGTCCAGGCCGTGGCGCGCGCCGCGGAGTCCCAGCTCGCCCTGCTCCCGCCGCTGCCCGACACGCCGGCCGCCCTGGAGCTGAGCGCGCTCGGCCGCGACGAGGCGGTGGTGGTCCACCGCGGCCGGAAGCTGCGGCTGAGCCGGCGGCACAGTGAGATCACGGTCCTGCTCACCTGCCACCCCGAGGGGCTGAGCGGCGACGAGCTGCTGCTCGCCCTGTACGAGGACGAGTCGGTGACGCCTGTGACGCTGCGGGCCGAGATGTCCCGGCTCCGGCGCATTCTGGGCGGGGAGGTGCTGTGCTCACGCCCGTACCGGCTGGCCGTGCCCGTCGAGGCGGACTTCGAGAACGTACTGCGCCGTCTGGGATCCGGAGCCCCCGCCGCGGCCGTCGCCGCGTACACCGGACCACTGCTGCCGGGCTCCACGGCTCCCGCGGTGGCCAGGGTGCGCCGCCGCGTGGAGGGCCAGCTGCGCGCCGCGCTGCTCGACGGCCGTGACCCCGAGCTGCTGACCACCTGGACGGGCAGCCCCTGGGGGGCGGAGGACCTGGGGGCGTGGACGGCGCTCGCCGCGGCCCTGCCGAGCGGGTCCGTACGGACTCCGCTGGTCCGCGCGCGGTTGCGCGAGCTCGACGCGGAACAGGGCTGCCGCGCAACGTGGTTGCAACCCCGCCGTCATTAGCCTCGCGCCCGAACGCCGCCCAACGGCGGGCGGCGACGTCCTGGGAGGCCCCGAGATGACCCTGTACTCCGCACCCGGTACGGACGGTGCGAAAGTCTCCTACCAGTCCCGCTACGACCACTGGATCGGCGGGGAGTACGTCAAGCCCAGGCTGGGCCAGTACTTCGAGAACCCCTCACCGGTCAACGGCCGGACCTTCACCGAGGTCGCCCGCGGCACGGCGGAGGACGTCGAGGCGGCGCTGGACGCGGCCCACGCCGCGGCGCCCGCCTGGGGCCGTACGCCACCGGCCGAGCGTGCGAGCGTCCTGCTGCGGATCGCCGACCGGATGGAGGCGCACCTGGAGGAGCTGGCGGTCGCCGAGAGCTGGGAGAACGGCAAGCCGGTCCGGGAGACGCTGGCCGCCGACATTCCGCTCGCGATCGACCACTTCCGCTACTTCGCGGGAGCCCTGCGCGCCCAGGAGGGAAGCCTCAGTGAGGTCGACGACGACACGGTGGCGTACCACTTCCATGAGCCGCTGGGCGTGGTCGGCCAGATCATCCCGTGGAACTTCCCGATCCTCATGGCCGTCTGGAAGCTGGCCCCGGCGCTCGCCGCCGGCAACGCCGTGGTTCTCAAGCCCGCCGAGCAGACCCCGGCGTCGGTCCACGTCTGGCTTGGCCTGGTGGCGGATCTGCTGCCGCCGGGCGTGGTGAACATCGTCAACGGGTTCGGCGCCGAGGCGGGCAAGCCCCTCGCGTCCAGCCCCCGTGTCGCGAAGATCGCCTTTACGGGCGAGACCACGACAGGGCGGCTGATCATGCAGTACGCCAGTGAGAACATCAAGCCCGTCACCCTCGAACTGGGCGGTAAGAGCCCCAACATCTTCTTCGACGATGTCTCCGGCGCGGACGACGACTTCCGCGACAAGGCGCTGGAGGGCTTCACGATGTTCGCCCTCAACCAGGGCGAGGTGTGCACCTGTCCCTCACGGGCGCTCATCCAGCAGGGCCACTACCAGGAGTTCCTCGAGGCCGCGGTCGCCCGTACCGAGCAGATCGTGCCGGGCCATCCGCTCGACACCGACACGATGATCGGGGCCCAGGCCTCCAACGACCAGCTCCAGAAGATCCTTTCGTATGTCGACATCGGGCAGCAGGAGGGCGCGAAGGTGCTGACCGGTGGTCAGCTCGCCGAGCCGGGCGGCGACCTGGCGGGCGGCTACTACTTCCAGCCGACCATCTTCGAGGGCGGCAACCATATGCGGATCTTCCAGGAGGAGATCTTCGGCCCGGTCGTCTCCGTCACGTCCTTCAGCGACTTCTCCGACGCGATGAAGATCGCCAACGACACGCTGTACGGCCTGGGCGCCGGCGTCTGGACCCGGGACATCAACACCGCGTACCGGGCGGGCCGCACCATCCAGGCGGGCCGGGTATGGACGAACTGCTACCACGCCTACCCGGCACACGCGGCCTTCGGCGGCTACAAGCAGTCGGGCATCGGCCGCGAGAACCACAAGATGATGCTGGAGCACTACCAGCAGACGAAGAACCTGCTGGTGAGCTACTCCCCGAAGAAGCTCGGCTTCTTCTAGGAGCAGCAACGAGGGGCGCCTGACCTGGACTTGGGTCCGTCAGGCGCCCCTCGGGGAACTCACTCCTGCCTGGCCCGGCAGTGCGAGACACCAAAACGAGGACCATCCTGCACAACCCACCCCTTGCCCGCTTCATCCCGCCGCCGCTCCTGCTGCAGAGGGTCAGGGCGGTAGGGTAGGGACGCGTCAGCGCTGGATCCCGCTTCAGCGACGCGCACGGAGACCGGGGGCCGGGGGCCGGGCAAGCCCGCCGCGGCCCCACAAGCGGGGCGCTCTGTCAATCGGGCGGTTCCGACAGGTGCGCCAAGATCCGGCAGACCTCCTCGACGATCTCCCGGGCCTCGGCCACGTCCGCGCAGTCACTCAACTCCCTGGCCGCGCCCCCGATCACCGTGGTCAGCACGATCACCCGAACCCGGCCGGCGCGGCGCGTCTCATCGACCCTGAGGAGCTTGGCGTTGCGCCGTACCCATGAGCGGTCCCACTGCCGACGGAGCGCATCGAATCCCGAAGGGCCGTCCTCTTGCCGCACCAGTCTGCCGATACGCCGCCGTACCCAGGCGCCCTCCAGATACGCCCTCGCCCCCGCGACGAACAGCGCGATCGGGTCGGTCACGCCCTGGCCGCGCGCTTCGGCGACCACCGCCGCGGTGCGCCGCTCCTGGTCTTCCTGGAACTCCTCCCACAACGCCAGATACAGTCCTCTCTTGCCCCCGTAGTGGTGGAAGAGGCTGCCGACGGGGATCCCCGAGCGGGCCGCGATCTCCGTCACGCTGGCGTTGGTGTAGCCGCGCTCGGTGAACACATCGAGCGCCGCGTCCAGCAGCGCGCGCCGCGTGGAGTCCCCCGCCCCGGCCGAGGCCGCCCCCAGGGGCTGCGCTGTCCTCTGTACCGCGGTCTCCCCCGCCTCACCCTCGGTCTGCTCCGGTCTTGCCGCTGAGCCGGCTGTCCGCTCCGGGTGGGTCTGGCTCACTGTCCGTCCTCCCCTTCTCTGGCCGCGTCGCGGATGGCGAGGGCGACCAACAGTTCCAGCAGATCAGCGATCCGGCGCGGGTTGCGCCCGGTGCGCTCCTCGATGCGGCGCAACCGGTAATGCGCCGTGTTGTGGTGCACCTGCAGCCGTTCGGCTGCCAGGCGCAGGTTCAAATCCGCCTTGGCGAACGCCCGTACCGTGGCCGCCAGCGCGCCCCCGCGCCGGACGTCCTCATCCAGCAGGGCACTGATCCGAGGGTCGACCAGCTGGCGGGCGATGTCGTCCGCGCGCAGAGCAAGGTACTGGAACGGGGACAGCCGCGGCAGCGCCGCCACCCCTCCGCCGCTGGGTACGAACTCCAGGGCGGCCCTGGCCTCCTGGTAGGCGCGCGGCAGCTCCGCCGCACCCCGGGCCACCGTGCTGATCCCCACGGCCAGGACCGTCCCGTCCCGGGCCAGGCGCCGCTGGACCTCTTCGAAACGCGCGCACACCTCTTCCGGCTCCGTGCCCGTACGCAGCACCGGCACGGCCACGACCTCGCCGTGCCGCACGACCACCAGGACTCGGGCGGCGCGCACCCCGGCGGCGGCGATCGCCGCGCTGGTGATGTAGCCGCTCTCGGCGTCCGCATCCGCACCACCGTGCCGGGCGCCGTCGACGCAGACCGCCACGACCACCATCATCGGCACCTGCGCGCCGATACCGTAGGCCTGTGCCGCGGCCAGCAGCGGGCCGCGTGTCGGTACCCCGCCCGCGAGAAGCTGATCGAGCAGGTCCCTGCGCTCGCGGTCCGCGTCGGCCACGACGTGCTGCTGGAACTCGAGGTAGGCCTGTGCGGCCTGTGTGCTGGCGTAGTCCATGTACCGCATCAGCGGGGCGACGAGGGTGAGCGCGGCCTGCTGCCCGGCAGCCGACTGGCCCGCGGAGTCGAGCAACGCCTCCCAGAACACCTGCCGACCGATCCGAAACGCGCTGATCCAGTCCTCCAGGGCGAACCCGGCGCGGGCCCTGCGCATCGCTGCCGCCCTGCTGAAGGCCAGATCCTCCGGGGCGAAGCTCCGCTCGCCTACCAGCAGCGCCAGTTGAACCCGGTAGTGCGAGAGCAGCTGGTGGCGCACGTCCTCGAAGAAGCGCTCGTCCTGCACCGCGTAGGCGGGGATCTCCGCGCGCATCACCGCGAGCGCGGCCTCCGCCACCTGCTCCACCCGCTCCTTCACAGCGCACAGGATCCGCAGCCGCTCGCAGCGCAGCGGCTCGGAGAGCTCCGGAAGGAATGGGACGATCGCGCGAGGCATGGCGCGATCGTCGTCGCCGAATCGTGACCAGTCAACAGGCTGCGCATCGCGAATTCACGTCGGATTGTGCGCGGCGCACAGGGCGGCGGCCGTGAAGTTGGGTGTGCGCACCCAATGCCCCCGAAGCTGGCGCCCGCCTACTGTGGCGCTCCCCCACCCAACCAGGGACCTTGTCGAAAGGGCTGCGCTTATGCTCGCGGTCGACGGTATCACCATGCGCTTCGGCGGAATCACGGCTCTGGACGACGTCGGTTTCGCCGTCGAGCAGGGCTCCGCCGTGGGCCTCATCGGGCCCAACGGAGCGGGCAAGACCACGCTTTTCAACTGCCTGACCCGGCGCTGCACACCCGACGCGGGCACGGTGCGCTACGAGGGCCAGGACCTGCTCTCGTTGCCGCCGCACGCCGTGGCGCGGCAGGGCATCGCCCGCACCTTCCAGAACCTCGGCCTGTTCCAGCACCTCACAGTCCGGGAGAACGTCCTGGTCGGCGCCCACCACCGGGGCCGTGCCGGCTACGTCGACGCCGCGCTACGGCTGCCCCGGGTACGGCGTGAGGAGGCGCGGCTGCGCTCCCGTGCGGAGGAACTGCTGCAGCGGCTGGACCTGGCCGACGTCGCGGACCACCCGGCCTCCGGTCTGCCTTTCGGCACGCTCAAGCGCGTGGAGCTGGCCAGGGCGCTGGCCGTGGAGCCCCGGCTGCTGCTGCTCGACGAGCCGGTCAACGGGCTCAGCCACGGCGAAGTCGAGGTCTTCGCCGACCTGGTCAGGGCGGTGCGCCAGGACTTCGACCTCACCCTGGTCGTGGTCGAGCACCACATGGGCTTCGTGATGGGACTCTGCGACCAGGTGGTGTGCCTGGACTTCGGACGCAAGATCGCCGACGGGCCACCGGAACAGGTGCAGCGTGACCCGGCCGTCATCGAGGCGTACCTGGGGGCGGCGGCATGAGCGAACAGACGAAGGGCGCTCCGGTGGACGAGACCACGGCGCAGGCCTTCCTCGAGGTGTCGGACCTGCACGCCGGCTACGGGCAGGCCCGCGTCCTGAACGGCATCGACTTCCATGTCGCTCGGGGCGAGGTCTGCGCGATCCTCGGGCCCAACGGCGCGGGAAAGACCACAACCCTGCGGGCGCTGAGCGGCATGGTCAAGGGACGCGGGTCGGTGACCCTGGACGGCGCTCAGCTGCTGGGACGTCCCCCCGAGCAGGCCGCCCGGCTCGGTGTGGCGCACGTACCCCAGGGCCGGGGCACGTTCAACGACCTCACCGTGGAGGAGAACCTGCGCGTCGGCGCCTATCTGCGCAATCGCCGCGGGCGGTGGGGCAGGAGCGAGCGGGCCGCCGTCGCGGCGGACCTGGACCGGGTCTACGGCTACTTCCCCAAGCTGCGCCAACGGTCCCGGCAGGCTGCGGGCAGCCTCAGCGGTGGCGAGCAGCAGATGCTCGCGATCGGCAGGGCGCTGATGCTCCGTCCCGCGCTGCTGCTCCTGGACGAACCCTCGCTGGGCCTGGCCCCCCTCGTCACCCGCGAGCTGTTCCAGATCGTCCGTACCGTCAACGAGGAGGAGCGCACAACCGTGGTCGTCGTCGAGCAGAACGCCCAGCTCGCGCTGGACATCGCGCACCAGGCACACGTACTGGAGTCGGGCCGCCTGGTGCTGTCGGGCCCGGCAGATCAGATCCGCCAGGACGGGCAGGTCGCCGAGGTGTACCTCGGCGTCTCCGTCCAGGCCCGGCAAGGCGGGTGATCCCGGTGACGGAATTCCTCCAGCAGGTCGTGGAGGGACTGGGGTCCGGCTCGGTCTACGCGAGCCTGGCGCTGGCCCTGGTCCTGATCCACCGGTTCACCGGCATCGTGAACTTCGCTCAGGGCGAGCTCGCCATGATCTCCGCCTACGTGGCGTGGCAGCTGGTCGCCACGGGGATGCCGTTCTGGCTGGCACTGCCGGTCACGCTCGTGGTGTCCTTCGCGGGCGGCATGCTCATCGAACGCCTGGTCATCCGGCCCGTCGAGGGAGGCCCCGAGCTGACCATCGTGATCGTCACCGTGGGCCTGTTCATCTTCGTCAACGCGGTCGCGGGCCTGATCTGGTCGTTCACCGTGAAGGACTTCCCCCAGCCGTTCCCCGACGGCGCCATCGACCTTGCCGGAGTCAGCGTCGGCTGGTCGACGCTCGGGGTCATCGGCGTCGTGGCCGGCGTGATGGCACTGCTGTACCTGCTGTTCCAGCACACCGGGACCGGTCTGGTGATGCGGGCGGCCGCCGCCAACCCCGCCTCGGCCAGGCTGTCGGGGATTCGGGTGGGCCGGGTACTGATGCTGGGCTGGGGGCTGGCCGCCACGGTCGGCGCGCTGTCAGGCGTGCTGGTCGCACCGCTGCTGTTCCTTGAGCCCAACATGATGGGCGGCGTCCTCATCTACGCCTTCGCCGCGGCCACCCTCGGCGGCTTCGACAGCCCGGTGGGCGCGGTGGCGGGCGGCCTGGTCGTGGGCGTCGCCGAGACTCTGGCAGGGGCCTACGTCGGATTCGTCGGCGCCGACCTGAAGATCGGCGTACCTCTGTTGATCATTCTCGGGGTGCTGCTGGTGCGGCCACAGGGACTCTTCGGCCGGGCGGCGGTGGAACGAGCATGAGCACCGGAAACCTGACCACCAAGACTGCGCGCACCGCGCGCTGGGTACGTCCGCTCGCGGCGCTGGTCCTCACCGCCGCTCTCCTCGCGGCGCCCTACTACTTCGCCCCGTTCCGGGTCTTTCAGCTGACCATGGTGCTGCTGTACGCGATCGCCCTGGCGGGTCTCAACCTGCTGGTCGGATACGGCGGGCAGATCTCCCTGGGCCACGGCGCGTTCTTTGCCGTGGGCGCCTACACGGCGGCCGTGATGCTGGACCGGTTCACCATCGACCACCTGGCCACGCTGCCGGTCGCCGCGGCCGGCTGCTTCCTCCTCGGGCTGGGCTTCGGGATCCCCGCACTACGGCTCCGCGGTCTCTACCTGGCCCTGGTCACCCTCGCCTTCGCCGTGTTCCTCCCGCCGCTGCTCAAGCGATTCGAGCACCTGACGGGCGGCTCCATGGGCCTGACCGTCCCCAAGCCGCAACCGCCGGCCTGGACCGGGCTGGCCGAGGACCAGTGGCTGTACTTCCTCATCCTCGCGGTGGCCGCGGTCGCGCTGCTGGTCATCCGCAACCTGCTGCGCTCGCGTGTCGGCCGGGCCCTGCTCGCCATCCGGGAGAACGAGAGCGCGGCGGAGGTGATGGGGGTCAAGCTCTCCTTCTACAAGACCCTCGCCTTCGCCTGGAGCGCGATGTTCGCAGGAGTCGCCGGGTGCCTCTACACCTGGGTGATCGGCTTTGTCTCTCCCGACTCCTTCAGCGTCAACCTGTCCATCACGCTGCTGGCCGGCCTCGTCGTCGGCGGCCTGGCATCGGTGTACGGGCCGCTGCTGGGCGCGGCGTTCGTGATGTACGTACCGAGCCTGGCCCAGGACATCAGCCCGGCCGCACCGGGAGTCGTCTTCGGCCTGCTGATCATCGTGGCCATGTACCTGGCCCCGACCGGACTCGCCGGCCTGGCAGGCCGCGCCGGACACAGCGTCCGGCGGCGCGTGGAACGTCTCCGACGCACCCGCCGTCGACCGGAGCCCGTTCCCCCCGCCGAACCGCCCGATTCCCCACCCCTCGCCCCCCAGCCCCTCACCACACCGCCCACCACCAGAAAGGGTTGACCCGGATGCGCCACAACACCGCCCTGCGGGCAGCCGCGGCAGGAATCGCCGCCCTCCTCACCGCCACCGCCTGCTCCACCCAGCGTGGACAGGAAGATGCCGCCGATTCAGCCGACGGCGCCTGCAAGGGCCAGCAGACCACGGGTATCACCGACAAGACCATCAAGCTGGGCGGGATCTACCCGATGTCCGGACCAGCCTCGGCCTACGGCACCATCAGCAAGGGCATCAGCGCCTACTTCAAGTACATCAACGAGAAGGGCGGCATCGACGGCCGCAAGGTCGAGTTCGTCGTGCGTGACGACGGCTACCAGCCGCCGAAGGCGGTGGAGGAAGCCCGAAGACTGGTGGAGAGGGAAAAGGTCTTCGCGGTGTTCCAGACACTGGGCACCCCCTCCACCGCGGCCGTGTGGGACTACCTCAACCAGCAGAAGGTGCCGCAGCCGTTCGTCGCGACGGGCGCCTCCGTGTGGGGCACGGACACCAAGCACCCGTGGACCATGGGCTGGCAGCCCAACTACGTTTCCGAGTCGCGGGTGTACGCCAACCATCTCAAGGAGAGCAAGCCGAAGGCCAAGGTGGCGGTCCTGTTCCAGAACGACGACTTCGGCAAGGACCTGCTCGGCGGCTTCAAGCAAGCCATCAAGGGCAGCAAGGTCAAGGTCATCGCCGAGGAGAGCTACGAGGTCACCGACCCGTCCGTCTCGGCCCAGATGAGCAACCTCGCCCGCTCCAAGGCGGACGTGCTGCTGAACATCACCACCCCCAAGTTCGGCAGCCAAGCTCTGGCCGCCGATGCGAAGAACACCAAGTGGAACCCGCTGCACATCGTCAACAGCGTCTCGGCGTCGACCAGTGTCCTCAAGCCCGTTGGCTTCAAGAACGTCCAGGGCGTGGTTTCCGCCACGTACTTCAAGGACCCCGCCGACCCCCAGTTGGCTGACGACGCCGAGATGAAGACCTACCGCAGGGCGATGAAGAAGTACGCCCCGGGCACCGACCCCACGATCCAGTTCAACGCCTACGGCTGGGCCGTGGCCTCAAGCCTGCACAAGGCACTGGATGCCATGAAGTGCCCGACCAGAGAGGGTCTGCGAGACGCCGTCCAGGAACTCAAGGACGTCAAGGTGGGCATGCTGCTGCCCGGCGTCACCCTGACCACCGGTCCGAAGGACCGATTCCCCATCGAAACCATGCAGCTCATGCGCTTCAAGGGTGAACGATGGGGCCTCTTCGGCGAACCCCTCGACACCCGCAAGAAGTTCGGGCCCGTCACGGACTGACGACCGCCAACCCGGAGGGCCGGCCTGAGCAACCTCAGCCGGCCCTCCGGCACATCCCCGCAGGAGGTCGCCCCCGTAGATGCAGCGGTCGATGGATCTTCGCTCATGGCACTGATGGCGAGTAGTCCTCCGACGGTCATGCAGGCCGCGCCCGCCACTGGCGAATGCGTCGACTCGGGCGGGGCACAGGAGGGCATTGGCCGATCCTCCGCTGTCAAGAGCGTCCGGTCGGTTGCTGTCGCGAACCCGGCTTTGACGGTGCCGGACTCGCACGTGTACCGCCGTCCATGTCCCGGAGGTCAAGAAGCGTTCGGTAGGGGGAGGCCGGACTGCCAGGCGGCAAAGGAGAGCTGGTCCAGTGAGAGGTCGAGTGTTCGGCTCGTGGCTCGTGCGCCGTGGCCGACGCCCGACTCGACGCCCAGGAGTGTGAGGCCCCTTCCGTCCTCCGCGGGTGTGGGGCCGGCGGCGTGCTGGAGGGCGGCGCACATCTTGCGGGCATGCAGGGGATCCACTACGCCGTCTCCTTCGGAGGCCGTGAGCAGGACGGCCGGGTAGTCCGCCCCCTCGGTGACATGATGGTAGGGCGAGTAGCCGAGGAGCCAGTCGAGTTCCTCGCGGACCGCGGCGGAGCCGTACTCCCCGGTCCAGGAGGCGCCGAGACCGGAGTGCTGGTAGCGGACCATGTCAAGGACAGGCGCCGCGCACAGGACCGCCCGGTAGAGGGCGGGGCGTTGGGTCATGGCGGCGGCGACCAGCAGACCTCCATTCGACTCCCCGCTGAGCACGAGCTGAGAGGGTGTGGTCCATCCCGCACGGCAGAGGAACTCGGCGGCGGCGTGGAGGTCGTCGATGGACTTCTGCTTGTTGGCCCTGGCACCCGCGCTGTGCCAGTCGGCGCCTTCTTCGCCGCCGCCGCGCACATGGGCCACGGCGTAGACACCGCCGGCCTCGACCCACGCGACGACGTCCGGCTTGTACAGGGGTTTGAAGGACAGGCCGAAGCCGCCGTAGACGTAGAGGATGGCCGGACGAGGCCTGTGCGTCGTGTCTCGTGGCACGAGGCCCGTGACGCGTACCGGGGTTCCGTCGGGGGACGTGCAGGTGATCTGGCGCATGGTGCCCGTGGTGTGCGAGGCCGGGGCGGGGCCGTCCGCACCCGGCACGTGTCCCGGCGGCGACGCCCACAGGCTCGTGGTGCGGTCCCGCGCGTCCCAGCGGAAAACGCTGATGGGAGTGAACGGGTCCGTGTAAGTGAACCACGCCTCGTGCTTCCGCCCCCGGATCTCCCCCACCCATCCCCGGCCCGGCGTCGCAATGTCCCCGAGCCGTGCCCCGGTCTCCAGATCGTGCACGGTGATCTCACTGATGGTGTGGCGG
The DNA here is from genome assembly GCF_052245415.1 of Streptomyces sp. 8N706. Classification (NCBI taxonomy): domain Bacteria; kingdom Bacillati; phylum Actinomycetota; class Actinomycetes; order Kitasatosporales; family Streptomycetaceae; genus Streptomyces; species Streptomyces sp. 8N706. The sequence continues at coordinate 40,401 of NZ_JBQQBW010000029.1, forward strand.
CTCCAGACGGCCAGGAGAAGGGCTCGGTCCAGCTCCGGACCGTCCAGGACGGTGAAGTGGTCCAGCCGGGCCTGCGGATCCTCGGGAACCAGGTCCTTCCACGTGCTCGGTGACGGAGATCCGGCCGCCTTGAGGTCCTCGAGGTCAACGACCGCCAGTCGCCGGCGGGGGGCGTCGTGGTCGGTATGCAGGTAGAGGCGTCCGTGCCCGCCGACGACTGCGCTCGTGCGGGCGTCGACGCCTGTCTGTACGGGTAGGAACACCGGCGCCTCGTGGCCGTGAGCCGCGAGGTCGGCGATCCACACGTCGTTGCGGCATACCGCGCCGACGGTGCTCGTCACTGTCAGCCAGCGGGCGTCCCCGCTGACACCGACGGTGTAGGAAGCCGTCCTGGGGCCGCCGTGGCCGAAGACGAGCCGGTCGTCCGTGTCCGGGTCCGTGCCCACGCGGTGCAGCCACACGCGCCGGTGATAGCGCTCCTCACCCAGTGGTAACTCGCGGGCGGACAGGCGTCGTACGTAGAAGAACGCCTCACCGCCGGGGAGCCATGCGATCGGTGACCTCCGGCAGCGGGTGATGGGGCCATCGACCAATTCGCCCGAGGCGACGTCCAGAACGTACAGGAGGCTGGCGTCATCCCCCGCCGTCGATATCTGGTAGGCGAGCCGGCGCCCTTCCCGGTCGGGGTACCAGATGTCCAGCGTGGTGCGCCCAGTCGGGTCCAGGGCCGCGGGATCGAGCAGTACCCGTTCGGCTCCTTCCATGTCGACGACGTGGAGGGCCGCATGTTCCTGTCCCGGCAGGCGCTGCATGAAGAACCGCTGCGTCCCCCGCCAGACGGGTGGGCCCGTCACGCCGGGAGCCAGCAGTTCATTTATCCGCGCGCGCAGCCATTGGCGACCCGGCAGATCGTCCAGAGCGTCGCGGCTCAGGGTGTGCTGCGCGGCCAGCCACGAACGGGTTTCGGTGCTGTCGGGCTCTTCCAGCCATCGGTACGGATCCGCGACCTGGCGCCCGAAGAAGTTGTCCACCAGATCCTGGCGTCGCGCTGCCGGATGGCGCAGGCGCATCACTGAACACTCCCCTGTTCGTCGATGAGTTGCACGATCAGCGCGGCGACGCCGCGGACCTCTGCGTCGTCCCACGTGACCAGGACGCTGAAGTCGAGGAGGTGCAGCAGCACGCGCAGGGCGGCGGCACGCCGGACCGGAGTGCCGGAGGTCAGGCCGTATCCGCGGAAGAAGCTCTGCGTGAGCCCTTCCCAGTAGGTGTCGGGGCGGTTGAACCGGGCGGAGAAGAACTGCATCTCCCGCAGTTCGGCGACGACCCAGCCGACGTCCCACTGCCCGGGTGCGCAACCGACATCCTCACCGGTAACCAGCGCATGCGCGGTGCCGCGCCGCTCGGCGGGCACCAGTCGGCCGAGGCTGGGAGCGCCGTGGACGAGGGTGAGCGGTTCGCCCGGCGCGAGCTCACGCAGCCATGCCTCGAGGCGACGCCAGCGGGGCATGCCGAGCAGCTTCCGCATGGAGCTGTGCAGTCGCTCGGCCGGACCGTCGGCCGGGGCGTCGGCCCACGCGCGCAGTCGTCGCCATGCAGGTGGGAGTGCGTGGCCGTCGGCCTGCGGGGCAGGCAGCGGTGTCGCGTGCAAGCGCCGGAGCAGGCGGCCGAGGCCGTTCAGCAGGTCTTCCGTACCGTCCGGCGCGTCCCCCCATGGGACCGATGAGGCCAACCGGTCTGACGGATTTCCCAGTACGAGCAGTCGGGCGAGAGAGCTACGTCCCGGCAACAGAGAGTAGTGCAGTTCGCCGTCATGTGTGCGGGGCAGTGCGCAGCGGACGCCGTTCTCGTGGCCGGCCAGGCGGGTCTCCAGGGCTCGCAACGCGTCCAGGACCGCGGGGGGCGGCGCCTCCAGGGGGTCGTTCCGGTCAGGACCCGGGGTGCGGACCCAGGTGAACCAACCGTCCTCGCGTGCCAGCACCTTGGTATGCACCAGTCCGCTTCCGTACTTCGCGACGACGGTCAAGCTCGCTCACCTTCGTCCTGCCCGGCCGCAAGCTCGGTGCGCCGCTTCTCGATCAGTTCCAGCAGCGCTGGCAGGGGGGCGGCCGCACCTCTCCCGACGACTCCCGTGGTCACGCTGCGACCCAGTTCGGGGTCTGCCACGACCACGTTGGGCCGTTCCCGCAGGGCGACCAGGTGGGAGCGCATGGCGTGGCTCTGGAATCCGCCCGGTGGCAGGGCCGGGGAGAGTCCGATCGGAGCGGAGCTGCATTGGAGCGCCAGCATCACGGGGGTGTCCGCAAGTCCGAGGGCGAACCGGCTGACGAAGTGGAAGGTGGCGGGGAAGACGGCCACCGCGTCGGCCCACTCGCAGAGTTCCACGTGAAGGGCCGTCACCTGCGGCTCGGCGGGCCACACGTCATGGACAAGGGGCTTGCCGCCGATCGCGGTGAGCGCGGCGGGCGCGACAAACGCGGTTGCCTGCCGGGTGAGAACCACTCTCGTCTCGAGGTACGGGTGGTTCTCGCGCAGCCACCCGCCCCAGCCAGGGAGGGAGCAAACGCCGAGCGCACCCGTACCCACGAGAAGCAGACGGCGGAAGGAGAACCGAAACTGTTCCGTCTCGTGGAGGTCGTCAGGCATCGAGGGTCCTTTGCGCTTCGATGATCGTGTTGAGGGCCTCCACCGATGCGTGCGTCCCGTCGACGACCTGGATGCCGATCGTGCTGAGCACTACTTCGTCGGCACCGGCGTTCCGGTACGCGGAGACGGCCCGCAGGACGTCGTCGACGCTGCCCGCCGCCGCCGTGCCGCTGCGAACGAGCCGGGCGGCGGTCTTCGCCAGGTCGTCCCGGTCGACCTCGACGCCGGCGTGGTGGAGCATGTCGGCGTAGTGGGGGGCCCGGAGATGGGCGTGGGAAGCGGCCGAGACAACCTGGACGTGGTTGCGGTGCGGCGCGTCGAGCGAGACGTGGACGACGGACGCGACCCGCGGACGGGGACGCCCCGCTCGCTCGGCTCCTCTGGACAGCGCCGGGATGAGCACCTCGGCCAGGTAGCTCGGGGGCGTCAGCCATGTGATGGCCACGTCCGCGAGTTCTCCCGCGAGTTCGGCCATGCGGGGCCTCAGCACGCCCAGGCCCAGCTCCACCGCGGGCGTCTCCATGACAGTGAGCGCGCCGCCCATGGCGTGGTACTTGCCGGAGAGGTCGACGCGGTCTCCCCCGAGGAGGCCCCGGACGACGGTGGCGTACTCGCGTACGGCGGTGAGGGGACTCGCGTACCCGCGTCCGCGCAGTGCCCGGACGAACGGCTCGGGCCCGGTGCCGAGCCCGGCGACGACGGGCTGTCCCGTGAGGGCGGCGAGGGAGCGGGCCTGGAGGGCGGCCTGGAAAGGGTGGTACAGGGGCATGAGGGTCACGCTGGTGCCCATGGGGATCCGGGCTCCGGCTCCCGCGGCGTAGGCGAGTGCGGTGTATGGCTCGACGAGGAGCGACTGACCGGCCCAGAGCCTCTCGGCATTTCCATTCCGGACGATGGCCGCGAATGGCAGCACTTGTTTTCCGGAAACGGGCATGAAAGGAAGAAGTACTGAGGTGCTCATTCTCGGCGCTGGCCCTTCGGAGCCTGTCCTAGATCCACGGGTCTTCGTTTTTCTCTGGCGGGATGATCGTGCGGTCGGCGAGGGAACCCGCCGACCGCACGGGAGAACACCCTCAGGGGTGTGTCAGCACTCGAAGCTGGCGGTGACGATCACCGAGACGATGGTCTGCGGCGAGGGAGCCTCGTCCGGAGTGGCCTCGTCCGCCATCTCGTCGACGTCCACGTACGCGTCGAAACCAGCGGCCAGCTCGATGTCCTTCATAACCGTCTCCTTAGCCATCGGATTGGATTGGGACCGCCACGGAAGGAAAAGCGCCGACTTGCAGCGTTTTCCTCCGCGACATCCAGAAAACTAATCCGGACGGAATAACAGTGCAAGATCCTTTTGATGAAAGATTATTCAATGGCCCGCATTTCAAAAACCGGCGTGGAAAGGCGGGGACGACAGGTTACGCGCGGGTTCCGTAGGGTCGATGCCGGCGTCGAGCAGCGCTTGCCGTACAACCTCCGACCGGGTCCGGCGCGAATCGTCGGCCTGGGTGGCGTGCCGGACCAGGCCGTCGGCCAGCGCCCTTGACCTGTGCTCACCGAAACTGGTGTTCTTCGTGCCCGGCCGCGGGTCGGCCGGTTCCCAAGCCACGGCGACGCCCGCGGCGACAGGGCGGGAGAAGGGGGAAGCGCCGGCTCCAAGAGCGACGTCCTTTCCCATCGCGCCGACCACGTCCGGCAGGACGTGCTGGTCCTCGCCCCCCAGGTAGATCACGACGCCGTCACGGCGCGGGAGGCCGCTGGCGGAGGAGATGGCCTTGGCGCGGTAGGGAACACCGTGTCCTTCCAGGCACCGCAGCGACCTTTCCCAGGCGTCGAGGACGGCGCCGGGTGTCTCGACGTTCAGGTACACCCGGAGTACGGCGTCCTGGCGGGCCAACGGCAGTGATCCGTCGACCAGGAAGAAGCCCGGGGAGAGCGACCGGCGGACGGCGGCGACCAGCACGACCGCCTCCGCTCCGTCTGCCGCCTCCCCCACTGCGTCGGTCGTGTCGGCGATCCGCTCCGGGGCGACACGGACCCGGACGCCTGAGAGGTGTACGACCGGACCCGTCCTTCCTCCGGCGGCATTCAAAACCGCGGCCCGGTAGCGGCTGTGCCGATGGGGTACGCCGGCGGCGAGGCCGGCTTCCAGATCACGCTCCAGCTGACGATCCGCGCCGCGATCCTCCGGTCGGCTCGGTCCTGCCGGAAGATGCGAGAGTCGACCGACGTGGACCACCTGATAGAGGGCGGTTGCGAGTTGGCCGGTGAGAGCGCGGGAAGAGGCGGCGGTCATCATCCTTTCACCAACGGACGCCGTCAGGCCGCCGGGCTCCACCACCACGTCGGCCAATGTCTCTTCGAGGCGGGCGGACAGCACCGCTGTCATCGTGGGACCTCCGTCAGTCCAAGGGTGGAGACGAACGCGTCCGGCGCCAGGAGGGCCTTCCTCCCGATGCCTGCCATCGCGCGCGGAAGAGCGGCGAGACGAGGCGCCGAGCGAGCTCCGGCCAGCAACCTGTCAAGAAGATGCCATCCGGTGAATGCGGTGGTCCTCTCGGCCAAGCGGCTGTCAGTAGAGGTCCTGGTGTCGATGTAACCGCTCCAGAAGGCCGTGGTCAGGGGGCGCACGTCGCGGATGCCCTCCGCGAGCAGGGCCACCATGCGGGCATAGGACGGGGACTCGGCCGACTCTCTCGAGCTGGCAGCCGCATCCAGCAGCGCACGGTACAGCAGGTCTCCGACGACTCCCCCGAGATCACGGGCCGCGTCGCCGGCCCGGAACTCCTCGAAGTCGGTGAGGTGGACTACGCCGTCGGCGACCAGGAACTGGTCGAGTCTGAGGTCGCAGTGGGCGGCCACCGGCTCGGCCTCCCGTTCCCGGCCCAGCAACCGGCGCAACGCCGCTGCCAGGTCGGCATCGTTCTGCAGAAGCGCCCACACCTGCAGCTCCGCGGCCGACGACGACTCGAAGACGGCGAGCGGAATAGCCTCAAGCAGTTCCTCGGAAGGCAGCAGGGGGTTGGTCGCCGGGTCGCGCAGCAGGTCGTCGGCGGGCAGGTTGTGCAGCAGTCCGACCGTGTGTCCCAGGGAATACGCCAGGTCGCAGGCGAACTGGCCATCGCGCATCACCTCCGCCCCGGTCCTCGCTCGGTCCACACAGGCGAAGACCAGTACGCCCGTCTCGGGGTCGGCGCCGAGCAGCCGGGGAGCGGACAGCTCAGCCGGCTCAGCCTTCGCCAACACCTTCTCAAAGACCAGGCATTGACGGATCCTCGCCGCCGACGCTGCGGCGGGCCCCTCCAGTTTCTTGACGAAGACACGCATTCCGGTGTCGGTGGTACAGATCCAGTTCCGGTTGCGGCCAGAGAGCTGCCTGAGATCCGACTCCCCGGCGAGGATTCCGAGCCCGGTGCGGGTCAGGATGCTCTGCACTTCGGAGAACTCGTCGAGTGTGCCCAGGTTCGCGTCGGTCACGGCTGCGCGCTCCCATTGATCCACCGGCTGATCAGGCGAGTAGCTGCGGCCGGATCATCGGCGGCGGCGTAGACCCGTCTGGCGAGCACAGGACGCCCCTTGCGGAAACACACCCGCACCGGCTGCCTGAGCACGATGACGAGCTGCGTCGAGCTTCCGACGGAGCACGCCACCTCCTCGTCCGTGTCCAGGACTCTGCGCAGGCCGTACCAGGGAACGGATCGGTGCGCGACGCTCACACTTGCGAGCGCCGTTCTCGGAATTGTCAGCGCGCGAAAGGGGCCAGTGCGTAGACGCAACGAGTCGTCGTCGAGGATGTGAGGTGCGCGGGCGGTCATCGCACAGAACCCCAACGAGAGCGTGAGGGAGAAGAGAACCCACAGGAGATGTACCGCCCGGCCGACTGGCGGAAGCTTCGCGTCGATGAGCAGCGCGACGACCAGATCGGATACGGTGAAGACCAAGACGGTCATCCGGAGACTCGACGAATGGAGGACCGCCCGCTGCGCCTCAGGAAGCCGAAGCGGCCGACGAACGGCCCAATCCCCGAGGTCGCGCAGCATGATAGCCGTCCACTGCGCTCCCGATCTGTGGGGCGCTTCTCCGGCTTCGATGGGATCAGGAGCCATGTGGTCACGCATCCCGTAGTTTCCTTCCCAGCCAGAATCCGGACGCTATACACGTCCCGGCGACCACCGTGAGCCTTGCCGTCTTCGGCCGGTAGACGGTTAGTCCGGCGACGCCGGCGAGTCCCGCCACTCCGACGGCTCCTGCCAGGGCAGGGGAGAATCGCATCACGACGTCATGGCTCTCGAACCTGCGTGGGGTAACCGTGCCGGTGGCCACCGCGGCTGTGCCTGCTAACCGTGTCACCGATGTGACCGGTCGAGGAGGCCCCTGCTCGGCGCGGGACTCGGCGGCGTGTAGTAACGAATCGGTCTCCTTCCAATACCTCTTCCAGCGGGCGGTGTCCCCACCGCACGCGCTGACGTAAGCCAGCGTCACCTCCAGACTCGGGAAGCTGAGGCCACGGGCGGCCTCCGACAGCGTTGTCCCTGAGTAGTTGGCGCGGCTCGCCAGCTTTCGGTAGGAAGGGTTTCCCACGGATCTTCTGAGCGCTCTCAACTCGTACGCGAAGCTCTGCAGCGGCCCTTGGGTGGGATCTATGTGGGTCTCTGGCCTTCCCATGTTTCCTTCACTCAACCTTCCATGTCACTTTTCGTGTCATTTTTCGTGGCCCGTTAAGTGGCAGGTTTCCGAGCCGGTTCCGTCAGGTTGCGGGCCGCCCAAAGGTCGGGACGGCGTACAGAAGCAGGGGTCGGGAGCGCGGTCCGCCGTCGTCTGGTGGCGCCGACTACGGCCGGTGGCCAGCACGCGAAATGCGCTGTACGGCGGAGATGAGGCGGCCCGGGAAATACCGAAGCGGCGGCGAGTTTCAACTCCTTCGGCAGCGGCGCGGACTGAAAGCTTGACCCGACGGGCGGAGTGCAGCAGCACCGCACTATGCCCCCGGCCCGGAGTCGATCACGCCTTCGCTGCGCAGCATCGGCAGCGTACGGAGAATCGTGCTCCTATAGATCCTTCCCGAGTTCGCCCGCCGAGGGCAGGTAGGCTGCTCGGCCTACCCCCCGGTGGAATTGCCCACTTCAGCCGCTGCTGGGTCTGGACATAGAGTGGCGATTCCGCGTTCGGAACCGTCTTGCTGCAGCACTGGCGCGGATCGGCCTCAGTCGGTTCCCGCGTAGTTTGCATCCCGTCCCCCTGACCACCCACCTACGCCTGTCTCCCCGACGCCCGGCGCAGCAGGATGGCGTATGCCCCGAAGGGCGGATCCGAGGGTCGGTCGCACCCCTCGTACACTGCGCTACCGTCACGGCCGGAGGTCGGGCCAGCGTAACGTTCAAGCATCAACTCATGCGCATGGCGCCAGGTCGGCAAGTTATTTACAACAGTTCAAGACCATCGCTCCGCCACACTAGTCGAGGGGTTGACGGGCTTCAACTCTCCTGAGAAGACTACGTATTGTACAGTTTCACCACAGTGGAGACCGCAGCTGCGGCAGAGTAGGTGCCATGTCAGAAGGAGAAGCCGTCAGCCTTGCCGACAAGCTGAACCGGCTCTTTGCGACGGTCCGACCCGACCCGGACCACGAGTACAGCAACGAGCACGTCGCTGCCTCGATCCGGGAGACCGATGTCTCCATCTCGCAGAGCTACATCTGGCAGCTTCGCAAGAGCCGCAAGACCAATCCGACGCTGCGGCATCTGCAGGGTCTGGCGAACTTCTTCGGCGTGCCCGTCGCCTACTTCGTCGAGGACAAGGTGACCGACCGCATCACCGCGCAACTGGAGGTGCTTGCCGCGGAGCAGGCTCGGCTGCAGGAGGCCACTCAGAGCAGCGATGTGAAGCTGATGGCCATGCGCGCTGGGCAGCTCTCGCGGGAGCACCGCAAGCAGGTGATGGACCTCCTCGACGTCGTCTACCGGCTGGAGCAGGCGGAACGCGTAGCGACCCAGGATGAATGACCGGCCCGGGCGGCCGGTTGTGACAAACTGCCCGGCCCCCGGCCGCCGATCCTCGAAGTGCCGTCGGGTTGGGGGGGACCCGTACGGCAGTGAGCCAGCAAGCGGAGAAGAGACTCTTTGAACGAGCGGAAGTTACAGCGGCGCTGCAAGCGCGCACTCCGGGACCTGGGGATCCAGCCGCCGCTGAAAGTGGACGTCCTATGCCGACTACTGGGAGAACACCGGGGCCGTCCCATCCGGCTCATCCCCTATTCCCTTCCGGTGCCAGGCCCGTTCGGCTTGTGGATTGCCACCGGGACGGCCGATTACGTCTTATACCAAAAGGAAACCAGCCCTGCCCACCAGGACCACATTATTCTACATGAGGTCGGACACATCCTGGCGGACCATCAAAGCGACGACTCCTACGGCGAGGTCTGGCGGCAAACGATGCCCGACATATCGCTGGACGTCATCAAGAAGGCGCTGCGGCGCACGTCGTATGACGAGGACCGCGAACGCGAGGCCGAGCTGGTGGCCACCATCATTCTGGAATGGGCGTCTGTGCTGGACCGGGTCACCCCGCAGGCGCCGGAGGACGCCTCGGCACATCGGGTCCAAACGGCGCTCAGTGATCGGCAGGGGTGGCTGTGATGCTGTCCGTCATCCTGGGAATCGTGCTGACCCTGGCGCTCGTCTGGAAGGGCAGCCAGCTCCTCAAGGCCCCGTCCGACAAACTGCTGCAGGCGGTGACGCTGTGCATCGTCTGCGCGTCCTGCTCCTTTCCGCTGGGCCTGCCCGCCGTGGCGCGCCTCGCCGACTCTTTCATCGGCGCAGGTGCGGCCAAGCTGCTGCAGAACGTCTTTCTGCTCGGCACGGTCTACTGCTTGCAGTGCTTCTTCCTCTTCGCCATCTCCGACCGGGAGACCGGGCGGGTCCGCGCCCGCCGGGAACTGTTCCCGCTAGGTGTCACCGTCCTGGTCATCACGCTGGCCATGCTGGCGACTCCCGCGGACGAGCGCAGCCATACGTACGCCACGGCGAACATGCAGGCGCCGGGGGTCGCGGTCTTCTATGTGGCGGCCGGTCTCTATCTGGTCTATTCGCTCGCCATGGCCCTGTGGTGGACCCTGCGCTATGCGCGGATGGTCGGCCGGCCGTTCGCCACCGGTCTGTGGCTGATCGCCGCAGCCCTGACCGCCATGGTACTGGCCGGCAGCCTGCGCGAAGTGCTCAATGTAGTGCGCTGGCTCGACGGTACGGTGCCCGCGCCGGTGATCGTGGGCGCCAAGCTGCTGTTGGACCTCGCGATCCCGCTCTTCGTCATCGGGATCATCTACCCGGCGACGGTGACCCGTTGGGCGACCGTACGCCTGTGGTGGCAACACCGCCGGATGTACCGGCGGCTGGCCCCGCTGTGGACGGCGCTGCACCAAGCGTTCCCCGAGGACTCCCTCAACCGGCGCGTCCCGGGCGGCTTGCGGGACGCACTGGGCGTCCGCAAGGTCCACCGGCGCTACTACCGGCGTGTCATCGAATGCCGCGACGGCCTGGTCCACCTCAGCCCCTACCTCGCCCGAGCCGGGGCCGAGGACGGCGCGGAGCCCGGCGCGGCGCCCGAGCCGCTGAGCCAACTGCCGCCGCAGGTGGCCGCCCTCCGATTGCGCGAGGCGCTGCGGGCCCACGCCGCGGGCGAACCCGCGTCCACGCAGGCCGTGCCGATCGCGCTGCCCAGCGGCGATGGCCTGGATGACGACGTACGCCAGCTCACCGTACTCTCCGACGCCTTGCAGATCACGGCGCCCGATCTGCACGGCTGACCCCCACGGCGGAAGGAATACCTGATGAATGCACTGATCTCGGCTGGCCGAGTGCTGACCGGTCCGCGCGGCGCCCACCTGACCGACGGAGCCGTACTCGTCCGCGGCGGCGTCATCGCCGAGGTCGGTCCCCGTACGGACCTGGAGACCCGCACCGCGCCCGGCATTCCCCGCTTCGCCTATCCCGGGGCCACGTTGCTGCCCGGCCTCATCGACGCACACGTCCACCTCGCCCTGGACGCGGGCCCCGACCCGGTCTCCGCGCTGTGCGCCGCAGACGACACGACCGTGATCCTCGGCATGGCCGGCCGGGCGTTGCAGCTGCTCGGTACGGGCGTCACCACCGCCCGCGACCTGGGCGACCGCAACGGGCTAGCGCTGCGGATGCGCGGGGAGATCGCGGGCGGGGGGCTGCCGGGCCCGCGCATCCTGGCCGCGGGCACGCCGCTGACCGGGCCGGGGGGGCACTGCTGGTTCCTCGGCGGCGAGGTCGAGGGCGCCGACGCGCTTCGGGAGATGGTCCGGCGGAACGCGGAGAGCGGTGTCGACGTCATCAAGGTGATGGCAACGGGCGGCGGGATCACCAAGGGCGGCCCGCCCATCTGGCAGGCGCAATTCACCACCGATGAACTGCGCATCGTGGTCGACGAGGCCCATGCGGCCGGGCTGCCGGTGGCCGCGCACGCACACGGCACCGAGGGCATCGCTGCGGCGGTGACCGCGGGAGTGTCCACCATCGAGCACTGCACCTGGATGGCACAGGGCGGTTTCCAGGAGTCCGCGGAGTTGGTCGACGCCATCGTGGAGCAGGGCATCCGGGTCTGCCCCGCGGCGAGCCCCGACTGGCGCGGCTTCGCCGAGCGGTTCGGCCCCGAGCGGGCGAAGGAGATGTTCGACCGGCTGGGCTGGATGAGTCGGCGCGGCGCACGCCTGATCGCGGGCACCGACGCCGGGGTCTCCCGAGCCGTCTTCGATGACTTCGTCTCCAGCCTCGAATTCTTTGAGTACATCGGCTTCTCCCCCACCGAGATCGTCGATGCGGCCACCATCGAGGCGGCAGAGGGACTTGGCATCGCCGACGACACCGGTCTGCTGCGTGCCGGGTACCGCGCCGACCTCCTCGTTGTGGATGGCAATCCGCTCGACGACTTGCAGGCGCTACGCCGGATACGGCTCGTCATGGCAGCGGGATGCCCGTATATCACGGAGAGCGCGACGCCAGACCAAATGCTTCGTTTGGTCTGCGGTTCTTAAGAGTTTGAGGCAGGCTGGTAGTGAGCTTCCCATTCAGAGCCTTCCTGGAATGACCACAATGTCCCCCATATCCCCTAATATAATGTTCTTCACGCTGGTAAGGAACGCTCTTTAAGGCCCGGCACCTTCCCTCCGTGCCTCCGTGTCCCGCAACAGCAGGCCGGGGGCAAGATTGTTTCCGAAAAGGAATCGTGTCCGCAATGCTGTTTGTCGATGCTACGGACCGACGTCTGGAGACGCATCCATCCCAGGTCCCACATGTGTCCGCCACCTCCTCGGGACGAGCGCCGGAAGGCTGCGTTTCCGCAAATCAACCCCCGTAGCTCAGTGGATAGAGCAGGCGCCTTCTACTGAGGTTGAACTCGTGATGTCGTGCGGGGCTGACAGTCCTTGATCCGTGCGGTATCTCCATGGGATGCGGTACGCACAGGGCGGCGGGCTGACCGCCGAACGGCAGGAGTTCCGGGAGCGGTTACGGCGGGAGGCTGCTGAGCGGTTCGGCCGGGGTGAGACGAACGCGTTGATCGCCAAGGACTTACGGGTCAGCGTCCGTTCGGTGCAGCGATGGCGTCGTGCCTGGACCGAGGGGGTCCGCGGGCTCTACGGTCGCAGGGACCGACGTCGCTGCCGCGGCTGAGCGAGGAACAGTTCACGCACGGCGCGCTCGACCGATTCGGTGGTCCGCGCGGCGTACAGGTCCTGTACGTCGATCCCGGGAGGCGCTTCGTGGCATCCGCGGCGGTGTGCGCCGCGCACGAGTCCATCACCACTCGGCCCTCCCGGGAGGACTGCCACGGTGACCGACTGGGCCACGTCCGGGTGCGACAGGACAGCGGCGTCGATCTCGCCGAGTTCGATCCGGTGACCCCGGATCTTCAGCTGGTGGTCCATCCGCCCAAGGAATTCGACGTCTCCGTCCGACAGCCACTGGACCAGGTCGCCCGATCGGTACACGCGAACGTCGGGCTCGTCGGAGAACGGGTGGGGTACGAAGTGCTCTGCGGTGAGTTCCGGACGGTTCAGGTAGCCACGGGCGACACCCGCGCTGCCGATCCACAGCTCGCCCGGGACACCGACGGGAGCCGGGCGACCGTGCCCGTCCATCACGTACAACTCGGTGTTCGCCATGGGGGCGGCCTATGGGGAGGGTGGTGCCTGACACGAGCTTCGTGGAGTCGACTTCGTAGAGGGGGTTCCCACGGTCGCCTCGGTGGGACCGTACTCATTCAGCAGGACCGGGTGCGGCGCGCACCGCTCGGCCGCCGACTTCGCCAGATCCGCACGGAACGGCTCGCTCGCCACGACCAAAGTGCCCACGACGAGCTGGGCGTTGGTTCCCTTGATCCCCTCTAGGAGGAGTTCGAGGCGGGAAGGGGTCAGCTTCACCGTGCTGAACGACTCACCCCACACGAAGGCGGCCGCGAGCATCCCGACGCCGACGGCTCCCGACGTCTCCATGATGACCACGGCCTCGGCCTTGGAGCAGGGACAGGGAGAGGGAGGGGCCCGGCAGGTCGAAGGCGATGGACGACAGCAGAACCGAGCCGTGGCCACGTCCGGGAACGCCGCGTCAGCACTGTGCGGGAGGTCCGCAAAATTGCGATGGCTGACCTGGAAGCCCTTGGGCGCTCCCGTTGATCCGGATGTGTAGGTGACGTGCGCGAGATCGTCCGGTCCGACGGCCGACTCCACCTCTTCGGCGGGAAACCCGGCGATGGTGGGCCAGTCGCTGTCCATACACACGACGTCGCGGCCTTCGGAGGGCAGCCGCGCGCGCAGGGCTTCCTGGCTGACGACGACCGATGCCGCGGTGTCATCGGGCAGGAACGCCAGGCGCTCCGCCGGATAGGCCGGGTCCAGAGGTACGGTAGGCGCCGACTGCCTTCAGGACGCCCAGCAGTGCCACCACCAGCTGGACGCCGTGATCAACGCAGACCGCCACCAGGCTCCCGGGGCCCACGCCCAGGTTCCCGAGGTGGCATGCCAGCTGGTTCGCCTTCTCGTTCACTTCCCGCCAGGAGAGGGAGACTCCCGCGACGACTGCCGTGGCCTGCGGAGTGAGGGCGGCCTGCTGGGCGATCATCCGGTGCACCAGCGCGTCAGCCGGATATTGCGTCTCGGTGCCGTTCCAGTCCACCAGGATCTGCCGACGCTCGGCCTCCGTCAGTACTCAGACGCCCTTTGTCGCAGACTCCAGGGTCGCTGCGTTCTACACGTGGTGTGTCATCGGAGATACGTCACCACAGCGCCCCGCAGAAGGAGGGCCCACGGTAACGACGCGCAGCACCCGAAACCACCCCTTGTCATCTAACCTCTCGCAACGTGGCAGGGAATTAACTGAGTCAGTACGCGAATGACGACCCAACGGCCATGATACGGGCCAGTTCTCCGCCGTCCAAGGCGACCGTATCCGTTATGACTGGTCAGGAGAGGTCTGCACGTGTACCACCATAAGACGAAGAACCTGCTGGTGAGCTGCTCCCCGAAGAAGCTCGGCTTCTTCCAGGGACCAAGGAAGGGCGCCTGACCCGGGGTCCCCCGGGGCAGGCGCCTCATGGGATCAGACCACCGGGGCCGGATAGGTCGGGTACTCCACCCCGGAGACGTGCTGGACGACGCGGATGACCTGGCAGGAGTAGCCGAACTCGTTGTCGTACCAGAGGTAGAGGATCGCGTTGTCGCCGTCGACCTTGGTGGCGCCGGCGTCGACGATCGAGGCGTGGCGCGAGCCGATGAAATCGCTCGAGACCGCGTCGGGGGCGCTGATGAAGTCGATCTGGCGCTTGAGCGGCGAGGTCAGCGACACGTTGCGGAGGTAGTCGAGGACCTCCTCGCGGGTGGCCTCGCGCCCGAGTCGCAGGCTGAGGATCGCGATGGAGACGTCCGGCACCGGGACGCGGATCGAGCTGCCGGTGATCGGCGCCTTGAGGTCGGGGAGCGCCTTGGCGACGGCGGAGGCGGCACCGGTCTCGGTGATGACCATGTTGAGTGGCGCCGAGCGGCCGCGGCGGTCGGAGCTGTGGTAGTTGTCCAGCAGGTTCTGGTCGTTGGTGAACGAGTGGACGGTCTCCACGTGGCCGCGCAGGACGCCGTACTCGTCCGCCATCGCCTTCAACGGCGGGACGATCGCGTTGGTGGTGCAGGACGCGCAGGACAGGATCTGCTCGTCCTGCTTGATCATGTCGTGGTTGACGCCATGGACGACGTTGGGGACGTCGCCCTTGCCCGGCGCGGTCAGGACGACCTTGGCGATGCCGGGGCGGAGGTGCTTCGACAGGCCCTCACGGTCGCGCCATTTGCCGGTGTTGTCGATGAGGATGGCGTCCTTGATGCCGTACGCCGTGTAGTCCACCGACGTGGGGTCGTCGGAGTAGATCACCTGGATCTCGTTGCCGTTGGCGACGATCCTGCTGTTCGCCTCGTCGACAGTGATCGTGCCCTGGAACTGGCCGTGGATGGAGTCACGGCGCAGCAGCGAGGCGCGCTTGACGATGTCCTGGCCGGCACCCTTGCGGGCGACGATGGCGCGCAGCCGCAGGCCGTTGCCGGAGCCGGCCTTCTCGATGAGCAGGCGGGCGAGGAGGCGGCCGATGCGGCCGAACCCGTAGAGGACGACGTCACGCGGCTCGCGGCGCTCGATCTTGTCGGCACCCGTGGCGCCGGCAACGGCCTCGGCGGTGAACTCCCCCACCGAGAGACCGCGGTCGTCGGACTTGTACGTCGCGGCGAGCATGCCGATGTCGATCTGGGAAGGGCCGAGATCGAGCGTGGTGAGCGCCTGCAGGAACGGCAGTGTCTCGGTGACCGAGAGTTCCTCACCGGCGATCTGCCGAGCGAATCGGTGGGTCTTGAGGATGCTGACCACCGACTTGTTCACCAAGGAGCGGCTGTGAAGCAGGACCGTGACGTCCTGCTCCCGGTGCAGCTTCCCGATGATCGGGATCATCGACTCCGCGATCTCCTCGCGGTTCTTCCAATTGGTGAACGAGTCGTCGTTGACAGTCACATCTCATCTTTCGAGCTAGGCGGTGCTCATATGCTAACGCCCCGCCACTGTGATCATTCAGGCAGCTCCACCGGAGCGGGATGCCGCGATCGGGCCCCATGACCGGGCCAGGGCGGGTGATGGGGCGCCACCCGAGGAAAGACGTTTGAGTTGCTGGCGTTTGACCCACCCTGTCCCCTATGCGGTCTTCGTCGACTTCCGCGATGACGGGAACCGCATCGACTGGCTCGGCGGACATTGCTGGGCGGGGCACCCACGCCGTGCTCACCCGTGGCCGTCTCTCTGTCGCGCTCGCCCTCAAGCAGCCGACGGCCTGACACCGTGCGGGCCGCACCGCCGAGGCGAAGGCCCCGCCGGCCCTCAATACTCCAGAGGGCTCTGGCGCAGGGTGGTTCCGGCGTAGCGGTGCCGGAACCGACCGCGGCTCTGCAGCTCCGGGACGACGAGTCCGACGATGTCGACGAAGCAGCCGGGACGTTGGTGGCCGGCAACAGGAAGCGGTCGCAGCCGCCTTCGTCGAGGTAGTGCTCCCTCTCGTCGACGACATCCTCGGGGGTTCCGACCGCGGTGGGCGCACCCATGGCCGAGAGCTGGCGGACCATCCGATAGGGCCGCACGAACGATGTGGACAGCGTTGCCCTCGACCGGGCCAGGCATTCCGGCCCCCCGGCCCCCGGCCCCCGGGTCAGGGCTCAGGATTCAGGGCTCAGGGTTCAGGATTCAGGATTCATCGTGGGGCACTCCCCGCTTCCGGTGCTATCGTCGAGCCAGAATCGGGGAGTTGCCCCCGGTTC
This sequence comes from Streptomyces sp. 8N706, assembly GCF_052245415.1. Lineage (NCBI taxonomy): Bacteria > Bacillati > Actinomycetota > Actinomycetes > Kitasatosporales > Streptomycetaceae > Streptomyces > Streptomyces sp. 8N706. The sequence continues at coordinate 56,893 of NZ_JBQQBW010000029.1, forward strand.
TTGTGCCCGCCCGGTGGCGCACGGGGGTCGCCACCGGCCCAGCACCCCAACTGCCCCATTCCGGCGGAGGGACCGGGGAGTGCCCCAACGTGGTCGCACCGAGCGGCGTGCCCTCCTGGCATCTCTGTGGATCTCAGCGAAGTCCCGGGGGGACCTGGCGAAACCGTGCCCCCGCGCACGGCCGGGCAGATTGGCGGCTGCGACCCGGGACTGTGCCGGCTACTCCCCACGACCCGCTCGTGGCTCGACCCGGAAGTCGAACGCGACGGTCCCCGGATCGACGGCCGTCACACCGCCGTCCACGGTGAGCACCGCCCCGTTGACGAACGACGCCCTGGGTGAGAGCAGCCATGCCACCGCCTCGGCGACTTCCTGCGGGTCACCGGGGCGGCGGGACGGAACGAGCCGGGTCGCCTCCTCGTACGCCGCGTCGGCTCCGCCCTCCCCCAGACCGGCCTCCTCGGCGAAGCGGTTCATCCGCCGGTCGGCCATGTCGGTGCGGATCCAGCTCGGGCAGACGGTGTTGGCCCGCAGCCCCTGCGGGCCGTAGTCGACGGCGAGGGAGCGGCACAGCTGGAGCAGAGCCGCCTTGGAGGTCGCATAGGCGGCGTTGCCGGTGCCGTTGCGCAGAGCGGCCACGGACGCGACGGCGACCACCGCGCCACGCGTCTCCAACAGGTGCGGAAGCGCGGCGCGCTGGAGGAGGAAGGGGCCATGGAGGTTGGTACGCATCACGGCTTCCCAGTCCTCGACCGACAGCTCCCCGACGGCGCCGCTGCGCCCGATGCCCGCGTTGAGCACCAGCCCGTCCAGCCGGCCGTACGCGGCCACGGCGGCGTCCACCAGGTCACGGACGGCGTCGGGGTCGCCGACGTCGGCGGGATGGGCCAGTGCGCCTGTCTCCTGGGCGATGCGCTCCAGGGGCCCCGGCCGCCGTCCCGCGACGACCACGTCGTGTCCTTCGGCACGCAACAGCTGCGCGGTCGCGGCGCCGATGCCCGTCCCTCCGCCAGTGATGATGACAACACGTCGGTCCACCATGCCGGTCGCGTCTCCCTCGTGGGTCGCATACGCCCGTTCCAGTGCGCGCTCATCAAGCCTGCCGACGGCTTGGTGATCACACATGTTCCCACCCTACGTGCGAGAAATGGCACGGAGGATGGCGGTCCGGACGCTTCGGAGCGCGTTCCGTTGAGGGCCTGGGAATTCCCTGCGAGGGGCTCAGCTGACAGGTTGTCCGATTCCCAGCATGTTGCCTTCGCTGTCACGGAACCAGGCGCCGCGCTCGCCGGTCGCGCCCTTGCTCGGATAGTTTCCTTCGATGTCGGCGATTCCCTCCACGGTTCGCAGCCCGGGCAGGTCGACCTCCTCGAAGACCACCCCGCGGCCCTTGAGCTCGGCCGCGACGGCCTCGATGTCGTCGACCTCCCATCCCATCTGGGTGAAGGTGCCCGGCGAAGCTCCCGCCGACTGGAACAGCGCGAAGTCCGAGCCCCCGCAGCGGTACAGCAGCCCACCGGGTCGCTCGTCGACGGGCTCCAGTCCGAGTTTCTCCGAGTAGAAACGCCGAGCCCGGTCCAGGTCCTGAGCGGGAAGCCTCGTGGCCACCCGGGCGCTGTCCAGCATGCCCATGTCGTCTCCAATCCCTGCCGGGGCATCCGACCGCACGTCAGGGCTGCCCGGCCGTGTACAGGTGGTATTCGGTGCACCGCCGCTGCCCGCCAACCTCTGTCCGTCGCAGCACGGGGACCGGCGTCGCAGCACGGGGACAGGCTCCCGCAGTTCAGGGCGATCCGGCCCGCAACACACCCGAGCTCCAGCGACCTGACTCCGGTGCGGGCCGCGGGGTGCTGCGGGCCATGTCCACAGACCACCCATGCCCGCAATCTCAGTCGCGTCCCCCGGCAGGTCGCGCTGATGGGCTTCGCTCCGTTCCCGCTGCTGCCGCTTTTCCCATGGCGAGAAGAGGCCACGCCGGTGCCTCTGGCCCTGCCGCCCTGCACGTAAGGGCGCCGCAACGTGGTCGCAACGGGCCGCGTGTTCTCCTGTCCCTCCGAGGCATCTGGGAATCACGCCGGGCTGCCGGTAGGACGGTGACGAGACCCTGCCCTCGGCCGCCCGGCAGGGGACGACATGGCAGGAGCTCGGACGGTGCCGTGGGAGGAATGACGATGGATGAACCGACAGCACGTCAGGAACCGGGCGCACCAACACAGGACCGGAGACCGCAAACACACGACCGGAGGCCGCCGAGCACGTCCGCCCCGCGCGTGGAGCTCACACCCGCGGCCGCCGACCTGCTCCGACGGCTGCGGGCGGCTCACGGGCCCCTGATGTTCCACCAGTCCGGCGGCTGCTGTGACGGCAGCGCTCCCATGTGCTACCCCGAGGGCGAGTTCCGTACCGGTGGCTCCGATGTGCTGCTCGCCGACCTTGCCGTCGAGGGGGTGACCGAGCCGGTCCGCTTCTGGATGTCGGCCGCCCAGTTCGAGCGCTGGAGCCATACCCGTCTCCTGGTGGACGTCGTACCGGGGCGGGGCAGTGGCTTCTCCCTCGAAGCGCCGGAGGGTGTCCGCTTCCTGATCCGCTCCCGACTTCTCGACGACGCCTCGTCGTAATCGCTCAATCGCCATATCACCTGCCCCGTGGGACAGTTGGAGCGACCTCAGGGGGCACTGTGACGCGACGGGGCAGTCGGGTACGCACAGCACTGACGGTACTGATCGCGTGGGGCGCGCTGGCCGGCTCGAGCCTGACCGGCGCCCCCCACGCCGGGGCCTCCGGAGGGCTTCGGTACGGCGCGGCGGCACGGATGGCACCTGGCGTGTCGTACCGCGAGTTCTCGGTTTCCGGCGCGCAGGGCACGGCCCATGGCCACCTGCTGACGGTCGATCTGCGGGAACGGCGGGTGTCCGTGGATCTGCTCTCCCCGGGTGCCGTCGGGGCCCGGGCCCCGTTGTCGCGGTTGGCCGACGCCCGCGGCGCGGTCGGTGCGGTCAACGGGGACTTCTACCACATCACCGAGCTACAGCACCCCGGCGTGGAGGCGACCTTCGCCGCCGTGGGACCGGCCATCGCCTCCGGGCGGCACGTGAAGGCGGCCGTGCCCAACGGCCAGCGTTTCGGCCCCGCCCTGCCTCCTGGCACCACCACCGAGGACGTCATCGGAATGGGCGTCGATCGCCGGGTCCGGCTCGACCGGCTCGCGCTCCGCGGCACCATGACCACATCCGAGGGCACGCTGCCGCTCGGCGGTCTGAACCAGTACGCCCTCCCGGTCGGCGGCATCGGCGCCTTCACGCCCGCCTGGGGCACGCCCTCCCGCTTACGGGCCGTCTGCGGTACGGACACCGATCGCGCGGCGCCATGCAGCAGCGACACCTACGAGGTGACCGTGCGTCATGGGCGTGTCGTGCAGGCCGCCGACACGCCCGGGACCGGGCCCATCGCGGTGGGCTCGGTGGTACTCGTCGGAAGGGAAGCCGGGGCGCAGACGTTGCGGAAGCTGAGCGTCGGCGACCGGGTGGGGGTGCGCCATCGGCTGGTGGCCGCCGCCTCGCGGGTCGGGTACCGGTTCGCCATCGGCGGGTTCCCGGTACTCCGGGGCGGACTTCCCCTCGAAGGGCTGGACGACCGGACCGCCGCCATCCGCTCGGCGGCAGGGGTCGGCGCGGACGGCCGGCGGCTCCATCTCCTGGCGCTGGACGGCGCGGTGGAGTACCGCCCGGGACTGACGATCAGCGAGCTGGCGCGGCTGATGCACACCGTGGGGGCCGAGGACGCCATCAACCTGGACGGCGGCGGCTCGTCCACGCTGGTGCTCCGGGAGCCGGGGGCGGCGGGTGTCACCGTTCGGAACCATCCCTCCGGCGGCGCGGAACGTCCTGTGCCGGAGGGCATCGGCGTCTTCGCGCCGAGGTGAGGGAACGCGCGGAGCCTCCGAGCGACGCCCCGGCCGTTACGGGCGGGGCAGCGGAGCGGCGCGGCAGGCGGCGCGCCCCGTACGGCCGCGGCCCTGCCCCGTCCCCGGTGTCAGGGACGGACGCTGCTCACGACGTCCGCCGTCGCCGCGAGGCCGTCGGACAGGGTCGGAGCGATGCTCGAACCGGCGAGATAGAAGCCCAGCAGCACGCACACCAGGGCGTGGGAGAACCGTAGCGACCCGCTGCGCATAAACACGACGATCAGGATCAAGAGCAGCAGGACCACTGAGATCGAAATGGCCATGGCGAACCTCCTCGGCCGCGGGGACGGAGCGGCGATCGGCCCAAAGTGTGGCGTATCGCACGCTCCGCCCCGGCCATCCGGGCGTCCGCCGAATGGGTGATGACGCGCTGTTACGCCCGTGTGTGGTCGAACGTGCTGAGGAACCGCTCCAGTCCCGCGAGGTCATCGGTGTTGATGTGATCCACACCGGCGTGGAGGAGTTCGTGCCAGATGGCATCGCGCTCGGGGCCCGGCGCGTCGGGTACCGCCCAGAAACGGACGCGCTGCCGGTGGGCGTGGGCCTCGGCCACGATGTCGTGGAGCTTCTCGCGTTCGTCGGCGGGCATCCCGCCAACTCCCCGCCAGCTGAAGCCGGCCGTCCAGTCGGCGCTGATCAGGGGGATGAAGGAGGCGGGGACGCCGGTGCCCAGATCGTCGAGCCGACCGTCGTAGAAGGCGTAGCGGAGGTGTTGGGCCTCCATCGGCTCACGTGCCGCGCGGTCCCCCGAGATCACGGGCGTCACCGCGCCCGTGCGCACCGTGCCGCCCGTGGCGGTGCTCAGGATCGAGCGGTAGGGGCGCAGCCGGCGGTGGAGTTCGCGGTACGTCGCCTCACCGTCGTTCTTGAGGTCGATGAGCAGTTGCAGGGAGACCGGGTGGCCGCTGTAGACATAGCCGCGGTTGGCGGTGACCCGGTCGAGCAGCGGGTCGAGGTAGAGCGACTCAAGGGTGCGGTCGGGGGTGAGGTCCCCGATGTCGTGTCCGACCAGGAGCTTGCCGCCGACGAGCCAGATGTCGGCCTCGACGCTGGTGAAACGGTGCTGGAGCGCGTCGGCGAGCGGATGCGTGTGCTCGTAGTCGTTGTGGGCGTGGGCGCGCCGGAGGGGGGCGGGGTGGCCGGCGGCGGGCCGGGCGGCGGCGGGCCGGCGGGGCGCGGGGATCGCGACGGCTCGTGCCTGCGAGGACCCTGCGAGGCCGCCTGCCGCGACAGCGCCCAGGGAAGCGACAAGGGCGCGGCGAGTTGGTCGGAACACGGATTCTCCCGGGGACGGGGCGGGGGGACGTCAGTGAGTATCGAGCCGGGTCTCCCGGATGGGCGCGGCGCCCGCGAAGAGTTCCGACGGCGTTCGCCGGACCGCTCTCTCGCGGCCCCGGTCCCGGCGGACCCCGGCGGCCGGATGGGTTCCGCGTGCCCCGCTCTCTGCGGGACCTCCCGTCGGTCACTCTCCGCCCACCATGGCATCTACCGGGCGAGACACCCGCATCAGAGAATAAGACGACCAAAACAGGCAACACTGAGGGATATTGACCGCTTTGCCCGATTTGGAAGGTGTCGACTGCGCCGGCCCACGGCACGCCGACGCCCGCGGTCACCGGTGCGCGACTTCCCCTGCCGGAATTTCCGGCCGCACGTCAAGCCCTGGGCCTGCACGGCTGGTTGACACTGCGCCGCCATTGCCGTCCGGGGCCCCGCACGACCATCGGGCCTTCCGGCCACAGAGTTTTCGCCTCCGCCGCCCCCAGTGACGCAGATCTCCTTCACACCGACGGGCGTGGCTCCGCCCTGCCCCGTGACCGGCCGTCCGTGTGGCCGACGTCACACTTCCCCGACGGCGCTCTCCTACGCGGTGCGGCCGCACGGCATGAGCGACCGCCTGGCGCATCCGCGCCCCGACCCCGTCACGCACTCCAGGCCCCGACCACTCCGGTGATGGTGGCCCCACCGCGCCCTCCTCACCCAACCCGCAGCGCGGCCCAGGTCTCGTCCCGTCGAACCCCGTGTCCCCGTACCCGCCCCGCACCGAGGCCCCTGCCTGAGCGATCGGCGACCGGCCCGTCAGCCACGTCGGCGCTCCGCGCCGTCCGCGACCGCCTTCCCGAGCCGGTCGCGACAGACCCCGTGCGGGACGACACCACGGGGGACGGCATGGCGAAGCCCCACCCCTCTGCCACCTAGGTCCAGGTGGACAGAGCGATGGGGCTTCCCGCACATCCGTCGGCGCACGGTACGGGTCTCCGCTCACCGCGTCCGCCATCGCGGACCACCGGCACCATCGGGCCCTACACCGCTGCTCCGACGAGCTCTCCGTGCGCCCGGACGGGCTCAGCGAGCCGCTGGCGGCGGAGCCAGGTCGACGAGCCCGGAGAGCACCGCCCGATGACGGCCGGGAGTACCGAGGGCAATCTCGTCCGCCTTCGCCCGCTTCAGATAGAGATGCGCGGGATGCTCCCAGGTCATACCGATACCGCCGTGCAGCTGTACGCACTCCTCGGCCGCGTGGACCGCGACCCGTGAGCACGCGGACTGCGCGACGGCCACCGCCACCGGCGCGTCGGGGCTCCCCGTGGCGAGGGCGTCGGCAGCGTAACGGGCCGAGGCACGGGCCGAGACGATCTCGAGCCAGAGCCGGGCGAGCCGGTGCTTGAGCGCCTGGAAGGAGCCGACCGGCCGGTTGAACTGATTCCGTTCGCCGGTGTAGCGGACCGTCTCCGTCAAGCACCACTCGGCCAGGCCCAGTTGTTCCGAGGCGAGGAGCCCTGCCCCCGTGAGCAGGGCTCGCCCGACCGCGGCCTGCGCCGAGTCCGGGCCCGCGAGGCGGCGCGCCCGGGCTCCGGTGAGCGTCACCTCGGCGACCGGCCGGGTCAGGTCGAACGGGACCAGCGGCGAGACGGCGACTCCTGCCGCGTCCGTCTCCACCGCGTACAGCCCGTATCCCCCCGGCCCCTGGGCCGGAACCAGCAGGACATCGGCGGCCGCGGCGTCCGCGACGCCGCCGACGCTGCCGTCGAGCACCCCGTCCTCGGTGGCCCGTACGGTGGCCGGCGGTGTCACGCCCGGGGCGGTGGAGAGCGGCACCGCGAGGGCGGCGACCGAGCGCCCCTCGGCGACCGCGGCCAGCAGCCCGGAGACGTCGTCGCCGTCCGTACCGCACGCGAGCAGCGCCTCCACGGCCAGCACCGCGCTGGTCAGATAGGGCACCGGGGCAACGCTGCGGCCCAGCTCCTCCAGAACGACGGCCGCCTCCCGTGCGGTGGCGCCCTGCCCGCCCAGCTTCTCGGGGACGAGCAGACCGGCGGTGCCGATGTCCGTCGCGAGCGCCTGCCACAGCCCTCGGTCGTACGGCTGGTCCGTCTCGACGAGCCCGAGGACGGCCGAGGGGTCGCAGCGGTCGGCGAGCAGGGACCGTACGGCTGCCCGCAGGTCGTCCTCGGCCTCGGAGTACAGCAGGTCCGGCTCGGACGTCGGCTCGTTGGCGCTCATCGGGCGAGCTCCTTCCAGGGGATGTCCTTGTCGGTACGGGGCTCGGCCGGCAGGCCCAGGATGCGTTCGGCGACGATGTTGAGGAGGACCTCGCTGGTACCGCCCTCGATGGAGTTCCCCTTGGACCGGAGGTAGCGGTAGCCGGCGTCGCGTCCGGTGAAGTTGGCCAGTTCCGGACGGGTCATCGTCCAGTCCTCGTAGGTGAGGCCCTCCTCGCCGAGGAGTTCGACCTCCAGCCCGCTGATCTCCTGGTTGAGGCGGGCGAAGGCCAGCTTCATCGCCGAGCCCTCATGCCCGGGCTGGCCGATGGCGAGCTGCTGCCGCAGCCGCTCCCCGGCGAGCCGGGCCGCCTCCGCCTCGACCCACAGCCCCAGCAGTCGCTGATGCAGGTCGTGGGTGCGCAGCTCGGGCCGCTCACGCCAGGTCCCGGCGACGATCCCGATCATCCCTCCCTCGCGGGGGGCCCGGCCGCCGCCGATGGCGACCCGCTCGTTCATCAGGGTGGTCTGGGCGACGCGCCAGCCGTCTCCCACCTCGCCGAGGCGGTGGCTGTCGGGGATCCGTACGCCGCTGAGGAAGACCTCGTTGAACTCGGCCTCGCCGGTGATCTGACGCAGCGGCCGGACCTCGACCCCCGGGTCGGTCATGTCGCAGACGAAGTAGGTGATACCGCGGTGCTTGGGCACGTCCGGGTCGGTACGGGCGATGAGGATGGCCCAGCGCGCCGTGTGGGCGGTCGACGTCCAGACCTTCTGCCCGTCGACGACCCACTCGTCCCCGTCCCGTACGGCGCGGGTGGCGAGCGCCGCGAGGTCCGAACCCGCCCCGGGCTCGCTGAACAGCTGGCACCACACCTCCTCGCCCAGCCACAACGGCCGCAGGAAGCGCTGCTTCTGCTCCTCGGTGCCGTACTTCAGGATGGTGGGGGCGGCCATGCCGAGGCCGATGCCGATGCGGCGGGGGTCGTTGTCGGGTGCGCCCGCGGCCTCCAGCTCGCCGTCCACGACGGCCTGCAGGGCGCGCGGGGCACCCAGTCCGCCGAGCCCGGCGGGGTAGTGCACCCAGGCGAGCCCGGCGTCGAAGCGGGCCTGCAGGAATGTGGTGCGGTCGGTGGTGGCGGGGTCGTGCGCGGCGAGCAGGTCTCCCACCCGTCGGCGCAGTTCACCGGCGTCGGCAGCGGGGGCTGCCGTGGCCTCGGTACGTGCCATGGCGCGGCTCCTTCCGGTCAGTTGAGGGTGACGACGATGCGGCCGGTGGTGGTGCCCTCCGCGACCCGCTGCACGGCGTCCGCCGCACGGTCGAGCGGCACCCGCTCGCTGACCAGGGGCTTGATCGCGCCCTGGGCCGCGAGCTTGGTGAGCTCCTCGTGGCAGGCGCCGACCGCTGCCGGGTCGTGGGTGTTGTAGAGGCCCCAGTGGAGACCGACGATCGAGTAGTTCTTGACCAGGGCGTGGTTGAGTCCGGGGCTGGGGATGGCCCCGCTCGCGAAGCCGACGACGAGCACCCGGCCCTCGAACGCGATGCACTTCACGGACTTGGCGTAGGCGTCGCCGCCGACCGGGTCGTAGACGACGTCGGCACCCCGGCCGCCGGTGGCCTCCTTGACCGCGGCCACGATGTCCTCCGTGCGCCGGTCGATGACCAGGTCGCAGCCGAGCTCCCGGGCCGTACGGGCCTTGTCGGGACCGCCGACAACCCCGATGACGGTCGCGCCCGCGGCCTTGCCGAGCTGTACCGCCGCGCTGCCCACCCCACCGGCCGCGGCGTGCACCAGCAGGGTCTCCCCCGCCTGGAGCTGCGCCCTGCGGTGCAGGCCGAACCAGCCGGTCTGGTACCCGATGTGCAGGGCGGCCGCCTCGGCGTCGTCGAGGGCCTCGGGCGCGGGCCGTGCGGTCGCGGCGTCGACCACCGCGAGCTCTGCGAGGCCGCCCGAGCCGATCCGGGGCTGGGCGATCACGCGGTCACCGATCCGCCCCTCGGCGCCCTCCCCGACGGCGATGACCTCACCGCAGACCTCGACGCCCGGGGTGAAGGGCAGCGGGGGCCGCACCTGGTACTGCCCCCGGCACAGCAGCGCATCCGGGAAGTTGATGTTCGCGGCACGCACCCGCAGCAGCAGCTGTCCGGGCCCGGCGACCGGGTCCGGCACCTCCTCGAGGCGCATCACCTCGCGGGGCTCGCCGTTCTCGTGTACTTGCCATGCCTTCATCGGGGTGGCCTCCAACGAACCGTCGACAGGGGGGCGGGATCCCGCGCTCGACGCATACTAAGCGGTCGCTTGTCCTGGGGGCCAGGTCATACGCGGAGGTTTTCCGGTCCCGCCTTCGGCCGACGCACCGGACCCGCCTCTCGCGGGGTGTCCAGCCACCCTCGCGGCATCTCCGGCCCGGGTCCAGAGGGCCTCTCTCGTACGCGGTCGCCGGCCGCCCCGGGCTCAGCCCTTCCCAGGGCCCCGGCTGGGCTCTGCCCACGGACCCCGGCTGGGCACTGCCCACAGACCCCGGCTGGGGCCCTCCCTGCCCACGGACCCGCGTAACGCGGCTCGGCCGCCCCGGCCCGCGCGGCCGGCCCCCGTCCCTTACGTATCCTCCTGCTCCCGCCTCTCCGGCAGGTGACCCGGCCCTGGCCCGCCCCTCGCGACCGGGCCCCTTCCTCTTCCGTATCTTCCCGCTCCCGCCTCCCCGGCGCGTGACCCGGCTCGGCCCGGCCCCGCGTGACCGGGCCCCTTCCTCATGGAGCCCCCGATCCGACCCGACCCGCCGGGCAGCAACAGCCCGGCGGGTCCACTGCCCGGTGACCGCGGCCACGGGCGGGGTTCGTATCCCCGAACAACCCGGCCCTACGCGGTAATTCAAAGATCAACCCCACTCTTTTGAGCGATTCCAGAGTTCCGATGGGCGCTGATAGTCCACCCATCTCTCTTCGGAGAAACTGCCGGGTGATGAGCGGTTTCTCACCCGGCAGTTTCTCCGCAGAGAGATGGGTGGACGTCCATTATGACCACGTCGGTGGATTCGACTTCTTCCGCTGAGGACGGTCAGCCGCAGCTGAGTCTGGGCACGGCAGCTGCGCGTAATTTGGCGACAACAACCAAATCCGTGCCACATATGCAGGGCATCACGTCCCGGTGGCTGCTGCGTCTGCTGCCCTGGGTGCAGGTCCCCGGCGGGACCTACCGGGTGAACCGCCGGTTGAGCCACACGGTCGGGGACGGCCGGATCGATTTCCTCTCGACCGGTGCGGAGATCCGGGTCATCCTGCCGGAGTTGTGCGAGTTGCCGCTGCTGAGGGGGTTCACCGGCAGTTCGGAACTCCAAGCGCTCGCCGACCGCTTCGTCCAGCACGAGTACGCGCCCGGCGAGGTGATCGCCGAGGCCGGCCGCCCCGCCGACCACCTCTATCTCATCGCGCACGGCAAGGCGACCAAGCTGGCCCCCGGCAAGTACGACGAGCAGGCCGTCGTGGAGGTGCTGGCCGACGGCGCGCACTTCGGTGACCAGGCGCTCGCCGCAGCCGAGGCCGACTGGTCGTACACCCTCAAGGCCGTCACGGCCTGCACGGTGCTGGCCCTCCGCCGCCGGGACTTCGACGAGGTGGCGGAGAGTTCGGAGGCGCTGCGCGGCCACCTCCGGCGCGGCGCCCACATCCCGCGACGGCGGCAGAACGCCGCGGGTGAGGCGGACATCCGCCTGACCTCGGGCCACACCGGAGAGCCCCCGCTCGACGGCACCTTCGTGGACTACGAGGCGGCCCCCCGGGAGTACGAGCTGAGCGTGGCGCAGACCGTGCTGCGTGTCCACAGCCGGGTGGCCGACCTCTACAACGAGCCGATGAACCAGGTCGAGCAGCAACTCCGCCTCACCATCGAAGCCCTCCGCGAACGCCAGGAGCACGAACTCATCAACAACCGCGAGTTCGGCCTCCTCCACAACGCCGACCTCAAACAGCGCATCCACACCCGCGGCGGCCCACCCACCCCCGACGACCTCGACGAGCTGCTGGCCACCGTATGGAAGGACCCCGGGCTGATCCTGGCCCACCCGAAGGCGATCGCCGCGTTCGGCAAGGAGTGCAGCAGGCGCGGCATTCATCCGGACTCCGTCGATGTCCGAGGCCATGCGGTCCCGGCCTGGCGCGGCGTACCGATCTTTCCCTGCAACAAGATCCCGGTCACCGGCGCGCGCACCAGCTCCATCATGGTGCTGCGCACCGGCGAGGCGCATCAGGGCGTCATCGGGCTGCACCGCACCGGAATTCCCGATGAATACGAACCCAGCCTCTCCGTTCGCTTCATGGGTATCAGCGAAAAAGCCATCATCTCCTATCTGGTGAGCGCCTATTACTCCGCGGCAGTTCTTGTCCCGGATGCGCTGGGAATTCTGGAGAACGTCGAGACCGGAAACTGAGAAGCGGAACCGAGAATCGCACGGCGACCTCCGTCGTGGACAGAACGCCGGACCCACGCTCGAGCACGGCCCGTATTTTGCAACAGGAATGGGTGAAGTTCTCCGATGACCACGTCAGTGGAATTGAGTTCCGTCTCCGAGGACGGGCAGCAGGCGCAGCTCAGTCTGGGAACCGCGGCGGCGCGGAACCTGGCCACCACGACCAAGTCGGTCCCGCAGATGCAGGGCATCTCCTCTCGGTGGCTGCTGCGTGCGCTGCCCTGGGCGGAGGTCACCGCCGGCACGTACCGGGTGAACCGCCGGCTCACCCACACCCTGGGCGACGGACGCGTCGAATTCGTCACCACCGGTGCGGAGGTCCGGGTGATCCCCGCCGAGCTGCGCGAACTGCCGCAGCTGCGCACCTTCGAGGACAGCGAGGTGCTGGAGGCGCTCGCCGACCGGTTCGTCCAGCGGGAGGTGCCCGCGGGGCAGCCGATCGTGGAGGCCGGACAGCCGGTCGACAGGATCGTCCTCATCGCCCACGGCAAGGCCGACAAGCTCGGCACCGGCAAGTACGGCGACCGTACGGTCCTGGGCGTGGTCGCCGACGGCGACCATGTCGGAGAGGACCTGCTGACCGGCCACGGCGGCGAATGGCCGTTCACTCTGCAGGCGGTGACGGCCTGTACGGTGCTGGCCCTGCCCCGGCGGGCACTGGACGAGGTCACCGCCCGCTCCGAAGCGTTGCAGGCGCACCTGGAGGAGGCCCGGGCCGCTCCCCGCCGGCCGCAGAACAAGCACGGTGAGGCCGCCATCGATCTGGCCTCCGGGCACAGTGGCGAGTTCGCTCTTCCCGGCACCTATGTCGACTACGAACTGTCCCCCCGGGAGTACGAGCTGAGCGTGGCGCAGACCGTGCTGCGTGTCCACAGCCGGGTGGCCGACCTCTACAACGAGCCGATGAACCAGGTCGAGCAGCAACTCCGCCTCACCATCGAAGCCCTCCGCGAACGCCAGGAGCACGAACTCATCAACAACCACGAGTTCGGCCTCCTCCACAACGCCGACCTCAAACAGCGCATCCACACCCGCAGCGGCCCACCCACCCCCGACGACCTCGACGAACTGATCTCGCGGCGCCGGAAGACCCAGCTGCTGCTCGCGCACCCCAGTACGATCGCCGCGTTCGGCCGGGAGTGCAATCGCCGCGGCCTCTACCCGCAGGGCGTGGAGTACCAGGGCCAGCAGGTCCGGGCCTGGCGGGGCATCCCCCTGCTGCCGTGCAACAAGATCCCCGTCACCGAGGCGAGGACCAGCTCCATCCTGGCGATGCGCACCGGTGAGTCCGACCAGGGCGTGGTCGGGCTGCACCAGACGGGCATTCCCGATGAGATCCAGCCCGGGCTCAATGTGCGTTTCATGGGCATCAACGAGAAGGCGGTCATCTCCTATCTGGTGAGCGCCTACTTCTCCGCGGCCGTCCTCGTGCCCGACGCGCTCGGCATCCTCGAGGACGTGGAGGTCGGCCACCACGACTGATGACGGCCCGGGGGGGCGCGGCGGGCGGGCTCTTCCCCGCCCGCCGTGGCGTGTCCGGGGGCACTGTACGACGGCCTTCCGTACGCCGGTCGGACGCAGTCGGCGCCCAAGTACACCCTCGTCGACGGGACTTGGCACCGGGGCGCCCGGGACCGAAAAAGGCTGTCCGTTTCCCATCCTGATCACCCCTTACATACCACGCTGTCCTGCGTGCACAGTCGCGATATTGACACAGCGTGTAGTTATGCAGTTGTCTATGCAGCCATCTTTTCGGACTCCCGGGAGCCCTTTGTGATCGCCTACCGTGCCCATGCGGCCGCCCTCGGCGGCTGCCTCGCCCTCGCCTCCTTCCCCCTCAGTGGCTGCGGCGTCCTGACCGACGAGGTCGCCGCGAGCAAGAACGCCGCGGTCGCCACCTCCGCCAAGCACGCGGGCGGTATGGATGCCCTGGTCGCGGCTGCGAAGGAGGAGGGCAGGCTCAACGCGGTCGCGATACCCCGCGACTGGGCGAACTACGGTGCGCTGATCGACGGTTTCACCAAGAAGTACGGGATCAAGGTGCACGTGGAGAACCCCAACGGTTCCAGCGAGGACGAGATAGCGGCGGTCAAGGCCGACAAGGGCGAGAAGCACACGCCCGACATCCTCGACGTCGGCGGCTCCTTCGCCCAGGCCGCGGCCGAGGAGGGCCTGCTGGCGCCGTACAGAGTCGCCGCGTACGACAAGATCCCGAAGACCCAGAAGGACCCGCGGGCACGCTGGTACAACGACTACGGCGGTTATATCTCGATCGGCTGCGACGCCACTCAGGTCAACTCCTGCCCCGAGTCCTTCGCCCAGCTTCTGAAGCCCGAGTACGCCGGCAAGGTCGCGCTCAACGGCAATCCCGTTCAATCGGGCTCAGCCTTCAGCGGGGTGTACGCGGCCGCCCTCGCCAACAACGGCTCCTTCGACGACATCGGGCCGGGCCTGGAGTTCTTCGAGAAGCTCAAGCGGACCGGCAACTACAACCCGGTGGAGTCCACCCCGGAGACCGTGGAGAAGGGCCGCACGCCCATCAGCATCGACTGGGACTACCTCAACGCCGGGTACGCCGACCAGTTCCGCAGCAAGGGCATGGACTGGCAGGTCAATGTCCCCACCGACGGTGTCTTCGCCCAGTACTACACGCAAGCGATCAATAAGGACGCACCACATCCGGCGGCCGCCCGCCTGTGGCAGGAATACCTCTTCAGCCCCGAGGGCCAGAATCTGAGACTCGACGGCTACGCGCGCCCGGTGCTGATGGACGCGATGAAGGAGGACCGTACCCTCCACGAGATCGCCGCCGCCTGGCTGCCGGAGGTCGAGGGGACGCCGAGGTTCCCGACCGAGGAACAGACCGTCAGGGCCAAGAAGGCCGTCGCCCGCGGCTGGGCGGACGCCGTCCGCTGAGGCACGGCCGGGAGGCCGGGGGACCGGCCGTCCGCCGAGATGACGGCCGGACGCCGAGGCCGGGCACGGGCCGTTCACCGGATGCCGCCGGACGCCGAGGGACGAGACCGAGGCACGCGCCCGAGGCCGGGCACGGCCGTTCGCCGAGGTGCCCGCCGGAGGCCGGAGGCGTCCCCGGGTACGGCAGGCGGC